>JAKEHX010000601.1 GCA_022614795.1 Planctomycetaceae bacterium
AGAGGTTGTGAATCTTTCGTAGCTGAAGTCGCCAGACTTCAGGTTTTTCCGCGGATTCGGAACTCTGGCGAGTTCCGCTACGGGATTCATTCACAACCTCTAAGTACCAAGTACTAAGTTCTAAGCGGCAGGCTGGAAGCCTGCCACTTAGGGCCGCTGGATCGCGCTGAGCACGGCCGCGGTTGCGGGGGACTTGTTGAGGACGTAGAAGTGCAGGCCGGGGACGCCGGCGTCGATCAGCTCCTGCACCTGCCGCGTCGCCTGGCGGACGCCGACGGCGAATTGCCACTGGGGGTCGTCCTTCTGCGACAGCTCGGCGACGAAGTCTTCCGGCAGGCATGCTTTGCACAGCGTCGTGATCCGCTGGATTTGCGAGAGGTTGGTGACCGGCAAGATGCCCGGAATGATGGGAGCGGCGATGCCCAGCTCGCGGCAGCGGCCCTCGAAGCGGAAAAAGTCGGCGTTGTCGTAGAAGAGCTGCGTGATCACGACGTGGCCGCCGGCCGCGACTTTGCGGACGAGGTTCTCGAGGTCGGCCTGGGGGCTGACTGCTTCCTGGTGCGTTTCGGGGTAGCCGGCCACGGCGATGCCAAAGGCGGGAAATTCGCGGCTGATGAGCGCGACGAGCTCGCTGGCGTAGCGCAGGCCCCCTGCGGTTTGCCGAAACGCCGTTTCCCCTTTGGGAGGGTCGCCCCGGAGGGCCACGATGTTCTCAACGCCGCGGGCCCGCGCTTCGGCCAGGTATCCGCGGAGGTCGTCAACCGTCGAACCGACGCACGTCAAGTGCGACGCCACGCGCACGCCAAACCGCTGGCGGACCTGCTGGGTGATTTCGAGGGTCTTGTCCCGGGTCGAGCCGCCGGCGCCGTAGGTGCACGTGATGACGTCGGGGGCGAACGCCATCAGGTGCTGCACGCTGTCGTACATGGCCGCTTCGCCCGCGGCGCTCTTGGGCGGGAACAGCTCGAAGGAGAGGTTGAAGCGGCGAGACGGGTAGAACATTTCAGATTTCAGATTTCAGATTTCAGATTTCAGATTTCAGATTGCAGGCGAATTTTATCTTAATCGGCGGCCTCGGAATCGTCTCGGTCAGTTGGGCGGCGTGAGCAAACGGGCGAGGATTTCGTCGAGCCGCTTCTGGATAGGCGGGAGCGGGCCCATGTCGCGGCGCTCCACGTAGAGCCAGCGGAGCCAGTTGAGGCCGCCGAGCACCAGACCCGAGTGATCCAAGAGGTCAATGAGCCGGCGATCGTGGTCAGTGAGTGGGCGGAGCTGAGCGTAGGCGGCCAGGGCGAATTGGCGCTGGGGTTGATCGTCGCCGACGAGACTGCCAACCAGGCGCGCGACGTCGGCCAGCGGAGTGTCGATTCGCAAGGCCCCGAAATCGACCAGCCCGCTCACGTTGTCACCGGTAAAGAGCACGTGGTCGTGATGGATGTCGCGAATCGCGGGCGAAAGCGGAAGTGCATGGCCGCTGGCAAATTCGAGCGGGCCAAGCAGCGGCGAGAGACGATCGCGCGTAAGCGCCAGGACGCGGCTGGCCCGCAAGTCAAGTGCGGCATCCAGACCGGCGAGCACGGCGGATGTGATGCGGTCCAAGTCGCCGCTTAATAGGTGCTGAACTTGCTCAAGGCGGTCGCTGATGGCCGGCACTGGTCCGGGTAGCTGCTGGTAACGTCCGGCGACGTCATGAAATCGGGCGAGCGCCCGCATCGCGGCGGCCAGCCGCTCGCGGGTGGGATGGGCGTGATAGTCGGCAGTGCCGGGGAGCCAGGGGGCCAGATCCCAAAGGCCGCCACCCGGACTGTGGACAAGCGAGACGCTTGTCCTACGGGCGAGTGGCAATGGCGTCGGCACGAAATCGATCCCGCCTGCCGCCACATGCGTAAGGATTTTGTGGATGAAGCGGAGGCGCTCGGGGTCGGTTCCGGCTGGCCAGCGGCGGAGGCAATAGAGCCGCGGCGAAGTTGCCATACTTGCGCCGAGCCCGGTGCGGCCTTCCGCCTGAACCCGCCACAGCGACGAACCGCTCCAGCCGCCGGCATTGTCGAGCGGCTCGATGCGGCGGACCGTATCGAGCGCCAGAAACTCGGCGAGGACGGGCCGCGGATCGGAAAGTTCCATGTGGTTATCGTATCGCCAGAGCCGCCATGAACATTAACGCCTGCCCAGGCCACAAATCCTTGGGGCAATCCGCAAAGTCAACGCAGCCGTCACAATCCACCCCCATCGTGGCAAATCCTATAAACTGGGGTATATTTGACGAGCTTGCCAGCCCAGACCGGATGACCCCCTCTCCCACGATTGACCTTCCCCCGGCAGCGACGAGTTGCCGGTTCTCTAGTTTTGCTCTAGCGAGTTTGCCCATGTCTTTGCGCGCTATCGCATTTGCGCTCGTTTCCATCTGCACCCTCACCCCGGCGGTGCTGGCCCAAACCGGCGGCAACCCCTCGCCGATGAACACGGGCGGATCGTCTTCCGGTTCGGGCGAGCGGCCCTCGGCGCCGACTCCGCCATACACGGCGGCCCTCAAGGACACGAAGACCGAATCGGGGCTCTTGACGCTGCACCACAAGAGCAACGGCGTGATCGTCGAGTTGATGCCTGGCGACTATGGATCGGAATTCATCATGCTGACCGCCATCAGCCGCGGCATTGCCCAGGGCATGATCCTGGGTGGCATGACGTGGGGGGACGACTCGGTCTGGCAGTTCCGCAAGGTGGGGGACAACGTGCACATCGTCCGCCGCAACGTGCGGTTCAAGGCCGACGCGAATTCGCCCGAATCGAAGGCGGTTTATAACGCCTACACCGACAGCGTGCTCTTCAGCCTGCCGGCGAACATCAAGGGCCCCAAGGGGGGCGACCTGGTCGATCTGACGCCGGTGTTCATGAGCGACCTGCCGCAGATCAGCATGGAGCTGCCGGGATTCCAGTTTTCGTCGCAGAAATCGATGATCGCCAAGGTCCGGGCCTTTCCGGAAAACGTGGAGCTGGAAGTCGCGGCGACGTATGCCTCGGGAGGCCAGGCGCGGCTCGATACGGTGGCCGATTCGCGCGGCGTCACGATCAACGTCCACTACTCGATCACCAAGGTGCCGCAGACCGGCTATCAGCCGCGATTGGCCGACGATCGCGTGGGCTATTTCCTGACGGTCGTGAAGGACTATTCGAGCAAGGCGACCCGCGACCAGTTCATCCGCTACATCAACCGCTGGGATCTCCAGAAGGCCGACGCCAGCGCGGCGGTTTCGCCCCCAAAGAAGCCGATCGTGTTCCACATCGAGAAGACGGTGCCGTTCAAGTACCGCAAGGCAATTTACGACGGCATTTACGAGTGGAATAAGGCCTTTGAGAAGGCGGGCTTTACCAACGCCGTCGAGGTGCACCAGCAGCTCGACAACGACGATCGCGATCCCGAGGACGTGCGCTACAACTTCTACCGCTGGATCACTTCGGACGCCGGCTTTGCGATCGGGCCCAGCCGCGTGAATCCGTACACGGGGCAGATTCTCGACGCCGACATCCTGTTCGACGCCGGCTTTTTGTCGAGCTGGAAGGAGCAGTACGAGACGTTTACGCCCCCCACGGCCGCCGAGCTGACGGGCGACGCACTGCCGATCGGCTCGACGGCAAAGCCCGCCGGACAAGTGCTCTTTGTTCCGCGGCAGATCCGCCACGACCAATGCATGCTGGGCTATGGCATGCCGCGGCAGTTGGCGTTCGGTTCGGCGGCGATCGAGGCCTATGCGGCCGACAGCAAGCTCTCGGCTGAAAACCTGGAGAAGCTGATCCAGCAGGGGCTCAAGGAAGTGACCATGCACGAAGTGGGTCACACGCTCGGCCTGCGCCACAATTTCAAGGCCAGCAAGTGGCTGAGCCTGAAGGACCTGAACGATCCGGCGAAGGGGAAGGACGGCCTGGTCGCGTCGGTGATGGACTATTCGCCGGTGAACATCGTCGCCAAGGGGCAGACGCAAGGCGATTATTACACGACGACGCTCGGGCCGTATGACTACTGGGCGATCGAATACGGATATAAACCCGGGTCGTCCGACGACTTGAAGAAGATTGCGTCGCGCTCGGGCGAGCCGGCGCTTCAGTATGCGACCGACGAAGACACTTCGGGCAACGACCCCGATCCCGACAGCAACCGCTGGGACCTGGGCTCCGAGCCGATGGAATATGCGAAGTCGCGGGCCCAGATCGTGCAGGAGATGATTCCGGGCCTCATCGACCGGACGGCGAAGGAGGGGGAGGATTATTATCAGGCCCGCCGCACGTTCCAGATTCTGCTCAACGAGTATGCGGAGAGCATGTACTTTGTCTCGCGCTACGTGGGGGGCCTGAAGACCTCGCGCACCCACAAGGGAGACAAGGACGGCCGGCCGCCGATCACACTGGTCGATGTCAAGGTGCAGCGCGACGCGCTGGGCCTGCTGGAAGAGAACCTCTTCAACGACAAGCCGTTCCAGTTTCCGCCGGAGCTTTATAACCAGCTGGGCTTCACGAATTGGCTGCACTGGGGCATCGACCTGCCGCCGAACTACCGGAAGGACTTCGGCATGCACGACTTCGTGCTTCGGGCCCAGAACCAGGTGCTCAATCAGTTCCTGTCGGCCACGACGCTGCGGCGGATGCACGACGCGGAGCTCCGGGCCCCTTCTGAAGCCGACGTGCTCACGACGGCCGAGTTGATCCAACGGCTGACGAAGGTGGTGTTCAGCGAAGTCGAATCGACGAAGGAGGGGGACTATTCGCTCCGCAAGCCGGCGATCAGCAGCCTGCGGCGCAATCTCCAGCGTTCGTACCTGCGGCAGCTTTCGAGCCTGGCCCTGGGCCAGACCGGCGCGCCGCAGGACTGCCAGACCGTGGCCTACGCGGAGCTGACGAACCTCCAGCAGCGGATCAAGAGCCTGCTCGACAACCAGCCGGTGGCCAGCAAGCTCGACGCCTACAGCCGGTCCCACTTGCAGGAATCTGCGGCGCGGATCGGGAAGGTGGTGGAGGCGAAGATTGAGTTGCCGGCGCCGTAGAGTGCGTTTCCCCGCCGTGAGACAGCGATTCGATTGCAGAGGGCCATTCATGGCCCTTTTTCTGGTTGCAGAAGCGGGCGGCTTAGTTTTGTATGCCACGTGAAATGAAGGTAAATCTCGCTGTAGTAGTTGTGTGACACGGTGCACTCTCCTGGGGCTGAAGCCACGGCTTACGCATCGATTTCGGAGTCTGCTAGCTGCACAATTTCCGCTGATTTTTCGACAAACTGCGATGCACGCCGCCGAATCGCGGCGCACTCG
>JAKEHX010000066.1 GCA_022614795.1 Planctomycetaceae bacterium
GCCGGGATGTTCGACTTTGGCCGTTTTATCCTTCGTGAACCCGCGGACGTGCGTTTCGTAGATGATCGATTCGCTGATGTCGCGGCGGACGTGGCGATCGCCCTCCCAATCGAAATAGTCATCGACCACGACGCACTTGGGTGGGCGGATGATGCCGTCGGGCGACGGAAGGAAACTGCCGGCCAGGGCTTTCGCGTAAGGATCGATCAGCCGGGCCGTGCCGTCGAACCATTGCCCTTGCTCGGGATCGTGCGGGCCGTCGGCTTGAAAGTGATAGAGTTGCAGGGCGCTGACGCCGGGGACGAAGATGCTCCAGATATCGCCCCAGCGGTCGGTCTCGCGGTTGAATTCGATCGTCTCTTCCGGCTCCATGTCCTCCACGTTTTCGTAGAGCAGAAGCCGCATCGCCGTCGCACTGCGACTGAAGACGACAAACTGGACGCCATTCTCGTGGAGAATGGCGCCGTAAGGGAGCACGTGCGTGAACTGAAGTTTGGGATGGACGTGTCGCATGAGCATGGAGCGGTCTCTACGTCTGGCGGGTGGCTGCGACGTGATCCGACCGTCGCCCAGAATCGGCCTGGTGCCGCCGGCGCGGGATGCTCCTGCGAGCGTTTTGCTCGCCCCATATTGCGCATCCTCGCGCTGGCGACCCTCAGCCTTATGGCGAAGGTCACTACGCCAGAAACGTACCACCCGCTAGCCGACGAGGCGGCTTCGCAGCCCAATATAGCTTTGAAAAGACGCCGCTTTCGGCCGCGTCACGCCGGTTGCGGGAAGTTTGTCCGCGGGCGTGCGCGTGAGGCGCGCGCAAACCTTGCGGCCGGCAAAAGGTGTATCGCGTCAGGGCGATTGAGAAATTCGCACTCAAGCCGCGCGTCGCAGCGGCGCCTCAACCTCAGTAGCGGGGCCAGCCTCCGCCTTCTTCGGGCGATACGGGAAGAATCGCTTCCATCGCTGGATCGGCTGCTCCATGACTTGCCAAGAAACCCAGGCCACCGCGATCGTCAGAAGCGACATCAGGAGCATCCGGTTGGGCAGGCCGCGACTGGCCCACCGCGGCAGATCGAGCGCCCGTGCCAGCGGTCCCAGCATCTGCGGAGCGAAGTTGTGCAGGATATAGAGGCCATAGCTGATAGTGCCCAAGCCGACGAGTACCCGATTTTCCAGCACTTTGCCGACTGGACCAGAAAAACCGACCGCGGCCCGCTGGATGATCCACACGAAGACTAGCAGCACGCTTTCCTGCTGAAGCCACAGGAGCAGCGGATGGCGAATCCCCGCTCGCGACAGGATTTCAGCCGCCAGCCAGCAGGGCAAGCCGACACGCAGGGCGATCTTCGCCAGCCGGTCGCGAGTGCTCGAGTCGTTGATCAGAGCGAGCAGGGCGCCGAGCCCCAGAGCATCGCAGCACAGCACGGGCAGCGTCGCCATCACCGGGCTGTGGAAGTTGAGCATTGCCAGAACCAGCCACGCCCCGGCCGAGGCAACGACCGTCCCGATTACGGCGGGCTTCAGCCAGCGCGTGGGAAGAAACATGATCACTAGCGGCCAGACCAGATAGAACTGTTCCTCGACAGCCAGCGACCAGAAGTGCGAAATGACGCCATTCCAGCTGCCGCGCTGGAAGAAATAGAAGTTGGCGGTGTAGCTGAGGGTCCAGCCGAGCGTTTCCCGCACGGGCTTGACATTGCACAGGGCCGCGAAGAGCAGCGTCGCGTAATAAAGCGGCATCAGGCGCAGAAAGCGGCGGACGTAAAAGCTGCGCAGTGCCAGCCACGCATCGGCCGGCGAGTCCGCCTGGCGACAGTCGAGGAGGATCGACGTAATGAGAAAACCGGACAGTACGAAGAACAACTTGACGCCGTAGGGTCCCCACAGAATTCCGCCGTGCAATTCGTGCGGCGCCCAGTGCGACCAGGCCACAGCCGCAACGGCCAGCGCGCGCAGGGCGTCAAGCTGGGGCATGTATCCGCGGGCGTGCTCTCGTGCGCTCGACAAGCGAGGTCCCGGTGACGCGGGAGGGCTTTGGCAAAACGCGCGGGAATTAGCAAACCGGGCAGTTTGCGTCAACGCCAAATCGGGCCGTGCCGGTTATGCAGACTTTAGCGGCCAGTGGAGTGATTCACTCCGCTGGCGCGCCGTCAATTCCGTTGAACAGCGTGGCGCGCCAACTAGTCTGAAAAACTAGAAGCCGAAGCCGAACTCGCCAGAGTTCAGCGGACTTCCTGAAGTCTGGCGACTTCAGCTACGTCTCTGATCTCGTCTTGTCCTTCTGGCTCCTCTGATTTCCGCCGATGTCCGCGAATACTCTTGCTTCCGAACTTCACCGCTCACTCGCGCCGGGTGTCGATGATCTGCCGCTGGCGGCACCGGATCGCGGCGGACCGGCCTGCACCTATTGCGGCGGCAACGAATTCTCGCCGCTCTATTTCGGCATCCGCGACCGGCTCAAGCATGTCGCCGGCCTGTGGTCGTATGTTCGCTGCGACGGCTGCGGCTCGGCATTGCTGCGGCCCTTTCCGCGCACCGAAGACCTGCCCGCCTTCTATCCGCCGGTTTACACGTTTTCGCCAGAGCTGGGGCAAAGCCCCATCAAGCGCCTGCTGTCACGAGTCGAGTATCACCTCTACTTCCGGCCGGTCTATCGGGCCCAAGCCTGCATCATCGACCGGCACCTGCAAACTTTCGGCGAGCGGCCAGGCAAGCTGCTCGACATCGGCTGCGGCCGCGGGCTGCGGCTTGTCGAATTCAAAAGCCTCGGCTACGACGTGCAGGGCATGGACTTCGTCCCCGACTCGGTCGAATA
>JAKEHX010000602.1 GCA_022614795.1 Planctomycetaceae bacterium
CGACGGGAGGCATGGATGCCCAGCGGCCAGATGCTCGAACCGATCGTCTACGTCAACGGCGAAGTCCGGCCGGAGCTTCGCTGTCTGGACGTGCAGACCACGGTCGGCGGCGGCCGCTTGGACTCGGCCACGCTGGAGTTCGAGCTGGGCCTGACAGGCGATATGTACCACGACACCAGCCTGCTGGCGCTGTGGGGCAAGGGACCGCTGGCGGTCAACGTCACCATCCCCACGGCCGCCGGCGAGCGCTTGATCCACGTGGGCACGATCGCCCAGCGGCATATCAATATCGGCGAGATGCTGGCCGAGCGGCTGGTCTCGCGCCTCGAGCCTCACCATTTCGGCGTGCAACTGCTGGGGCCGGAGATACTGACGGCCAGCAAGACGACTCGCTTTACGATCTACAATCCCGGCCCGCCGGGCAGCGACACGCCGCTGGAGACCGTGCTGCAATCCGCCAGCGGCCCCGACGGGTTCATCATCGCCAAGGACGTGATCTTCAATCCCCTCTTGGACTACAAGCCGACGGGCAATCGCTCGTCGCACCGCAACGAGAAGGGCCGGCACTATTTTCTCGACCTTGGCCAGTCGCGCACGAACTCGGCCCTGGCCTACCGCGGCGAGCCGGAGGTCGTCGATCCGAGGGTCGTCGGCGAGGAATTTCCCAACTCCGACGCGCACCTGGGAGGCGGGTTCTGGACGCTGGCGCAGGCCGTCTATTACCTCTGCTGGACGCTGAATCGGGACGAGCTACTGATCGCCAATCCGCCCAGCCTGACGGACCTGGAGCTGGTGCTCAAGGACGTGACCGTAGGCGCCGTCGTGCCCCCGCCGGGCACATCGCCGATCCTGAAACAGTTGCTGCTGCGGCGCGGCCACTACCTGGACCATTACCTGGACACGATCCTCTCGCCCTTCGGCTTCACGTGGGGCATCGGACTGGGCGAGCAGAAGGATAGCAAGCCGCGGATCGAGTTTTTCCCCCTCGGCCGCTCGCGGCGCCCGGCCAAGGACATCCCCGCCCAGCGCCGCGGCGAGACGCTAAAGATCGAGGAGTCGCCGGCTGAGGAGATCGCGCTACAGGCCGACGTCAGCGGCTCGCGGCTGGTGAACAGCGTGCACGTCTTCGGCGGCCACCTGATCTACGAGAGCACGTTTGAATTGTCCCCCGCCTGGGACCAGGCCACGCACGACGCCTTCAAGAACAGCCAGCCCAGCACCATCTCGCGGAGCAGCGCAGCCTACCTGCAGAGCCAGCCCACGTCAGGCATCCGGAAGTTCATGCGCGAGTGGGTCCTGAACGAAGGGGGCGATCTGGTCGGCATGGAGCTGCCCGACGGCACCAAGCCCAGCAAAGCCTACGACCTCAACCAGCACTTGGACCTCACGACCGCGGCGTTCGCCGAGCGCAGGCGGCAGTTCTGGCCGACGATCGCGCTGGGCTTCGACGGCCGCCCGGCCGGCCCGCACATCGGCGGCACGCGGATCGAATACGCGACCCAAGGCGAAGACTGGGCCGAGCTGCCTGAGGACATGTCGCTGTTCGGCGAGCGGGTGCTGCTCTTGCCAGGCGAGTGCGGCATTCGCTTCGACGGCGAGCTGGTGCCGCTGGCGCTGATGGCCGCCATGACGGACAACGGCCTCGGCGGCGATGGCCTCAGGATCCGCATCACGGCCTCCGTCATGGCCGACCTGCAGTTGGTCGGCTGGGCCATCCCCGAGGCCTCGCCGAACCCCGAGCGGGTGAACGCCAACCTCTACCTGCCCGGCAGCTTCGAGTACCGCAAGATCCACGAGGGGAGCGGCTATTACAGGCTCATCCGCGACAGCGGCTATTACCGCTCCGGCGAGCGCGACGATACCAGCGCGGCCATGCAATACGCGGCCCAGCTCGTGCAGTCCTGGAATCAGGCCGACTGCGCGGCCTCGATCGTGCTAGATGGCCTGGACTGGGCGGCGCTACTGGACTTCCGCCTGGGCGACACGATCCGCTCGATCAGCGGCCGCAACATCAATCTGCAAACCACGGCCAGCTATCCCGCGCGCTACCCGCAGATCGTGGGCATCGCCTACTCCACCGAAGGGCAGGCACTGACGCTGACCCTGGACAGCTTCGTGGATGACGTCTTGACCCCGACCCGCGACATGGGCCTGCGAAACGTCGTGCCCGGCCTGGGGACGCAGAAGTTTCCTTGATTCAGGGAATGCGGAGTGCGGAGTGCGGAATGAAGCCAAAGCGCGGATAGCTCATTCCGACTTCCGCATTCCCCATTCCGCATTCGCGGCACGGAGGCCGCCACCATGCCTTTCGGCAGTCCCGTACAAGCCTATTTCGAGCCGGGCGTGATGCCCAAGGAGGAGGGCGCCGGCTTCGTGGTGCACCGCTTCGACGGCGGCTTCCTGTACGTCAACGCCCCCACCGCCAGGGAGCGCAGCGGCGCGGGACCGCGGATTCGCTTCGAGCTGACCACCGCCATCCATAAAGGCGGCTCGGCCACGGCGAAGGTC
>JAKEHX010000603.1 GCA_022614795.1 Planctomycetaceae bacterium
CGAGTGCGCCGCGATTCGGCGGCGTGCATCGCAGTTTGTCGAAAAATCAGCGGAAATTGTGCAGCTAGCAGACTCCGAAATCGATGCGTAAGCCGTGCTCCGACCACCTCCCGGTGCTTTTCGAGTTGAAATTCAACCATGAGTGAAACCACGCTAAGTGAGTTGCCGGACCTGTGGCCAATTGAGGTCACTGCCCCCGATATTCTCACGCCACTGATGATCCTTCGTCATCAAGCAGGCTTGCTTCGTCAACGCACCAAAAATCTCTTGGAGGCCGAAGTTCGTTCGATTGGTAGCCTCACCAAGCACGCGAAATATGACTTTGTAATAATCGCGCCTTCACTCGATCGCGCTTCCGTATCTCTCTTTACCGTTGAGCATGAAAAGGACATGGTTTACCCGGCTTGGGTGAGTTCGGCACGCGTCTTCGGCATTGACGAGAATGGCGAAGCACTAAATAGATTCGCGCCCACCCAAGGGAGATTCCTTGCTATCTTGAGAGAAGTGTTTGCATCGCCGGATACCGCTTCCATCATTCAGTCGATGATCGCTCGAATCAATGAAGCGCGATCGCCCGCCTCGACGAATGCAACCGGATAACCGACCCATTTCAATTCAGTTGGTGATTCCATGACGAGGCAGTAGTGGGCGGATGGTACCTGTTAGACAACGCGCGGGTCAATGACGCAACGCCGCATTCGATTGTTGTTCGTCGTCCTCCTCCGCGACTACGCCACGCTGCTCGCCCTGCTCGTCGTGTGCGCCGCATTAAGCGTGATCACGCTGGACGAGCAATATCCCACGGGGGCGGCTGCCGGGCGGCAGGTCGCGGGAATGCTCACAAGCCAGTTGCCACGCGGGGCCAGCGTGCTGATCGTGCTTCGTGACACTCGCGAAGACCGCGCCCTCGCCGAGGCGCTTCGAGCAGATGCCGAACAGGCCGGCCTCGCAGTCTTTGATACCGTCCACGGCCAGCCGGCCGATGCCCGCCGCGCCCTGGAAGCCGTGGCCAGCTCGGGCCAGGCCATCGACGCAATTGCCTGCATCGAAGAAACCCGCCGCTGGGCCGTCTTTAATCGGCTGGGCGAGAAATACCCGCCGCTTGCCCAGACCCGCTTCTTCCAGCCGCGGGGATATTGGTGGCCGAACTTCCTGAAGGCCGGCAACCTCCTCAACATCGTCAACCAGATCGTCGTCACGGCGATCGTGGCGATCGGCCTGACGTTGGTCATCATCGGCGGCGGGATTGACCTCTCCGTCGGCAGCCTGATCGCCCTCTCGGCCGTGCTTACCGCCCGCCTCATTCGCGACTATGCGGGGGGCGACGCGGTTTCGGCCGTGGGCCTGGTGCTGTGCAGCCTGGCGGCAATCGGCATCTGTGCCGCCATCGGCGCGGTGACCGGCGGCCTGGTTGCTTATATCCGCATCCAGCCGTTCATCGTCACGCTGGCTGGCATGTCGATCGCCAAAGGCCTGGCCCAAATCGCATCCAATGGCGACACGATCACCGTCTCGCACAAGATCAACTGGCTCGGCCGCGGGGCCGACCTCTGGGGAATTCCCAATGCGGTCGTGCTGATGGGCCTCTTGTACCTGGCGGCCCATCTGGCCTTGTCGCAAACCGTCTTCGGCCGGCATTTGTACGCGGTCGGCGGCAATGAAAAGGCGGCCTGGCTGTGCGGAATCGCCGTCCAGCGAATCCGACTGGCGACATACGTGCTGAGTGCCGCTCTGGCCGGCCTGGGGGGCGTGATCATGACCTCCACCTTCGCCAGCGGCGCACACACCTATGGCCTGGGTTACGAGCTTCGAGTCATTGCCGCCGTGGTTGTTGGGGGAACGTCGCTTGCCGGCGGCGAAGGGCGGATGATAGGTACGCTGCTGGGTGCCCTCTTGATCGGCGTCGTTCAGAACGGCATGAACCTGTTCGGCGTCAGCAGTCAATGGCAGGATGTCGTGCTGGGCGTCGTCATCCTCCTGGCGGCTATTCTCGACCGGGCCAAAGCGGCCTGGCTCCCGCGGTAACGAGCAAACGCATAGCAACATCGCCAAAAACTGACCGAAGCACCAAATCGCAAGCACCAAGGACCAAACAAATCCCAAGCCCCAAGCGCGAATGTCCCAATCAGTTGCACCCGCCCCGCTCCGCTACCTATGCTGCATCGTTGGTGACTCATGGCAGCCACGAGCGAAATCAAGAGCCAACCGAGCGGCCAACCCGCTGCCCGCCCACCGCGCTCTGGCCGACCACTCTGGAAAGGTGCGCTCTTTCGCACCGCCGCCATCCTGCTCGGGCTCTTGCCGCTGGTGGTCTGCGAGTTGGCGCTCCGCGGTCTGGGGTTCGGTAAGCCCACCGATTCGAGCGACCCATTCGTCGGTTTCAGCGACATCCACCCGCTGTTTGTGCTCGACGAGCAAGCGGGCCGCTACGAGATTCCCAAATCCCGCCAAACGCACTTCCAGCCGGAGTCGTTCGCCGCCGCGAAAGCCGCTTCGGAGTTCCGCGTATTCGTGCTGGGCGGTTCGACAGTGCAAGGCTGTCCCTGGTCGATCGACACCTCGTTCACCACCTGGTTGGAGTTGCATCTGAATGCCGCCGACCCGTCGCGGAAGCACGAAGTGGTCAATTGCGGCGGCGTTTCCTATGCCAGCTATCGCCTCGTCCCGATCCTCCGCGAGGTCCTTCAGTATCAGCCCGACCTGATCATCTTTTGCGAAGGGCACAACGAGTTTCTCGAGGACCGTACCTACGCACAAATAAATGACCAGCCCCCGCTGCTCGCTTGGGCCGGCCGGCACGTCTCGCGGCTGCGGATTTACAACGTCCTTCGCGATGGCGTCCTGGGCACGGCCGGCGGGAACAAGTCCGCGGCGGCCAGCCGGCCGGTGCTCGGTCCCGAAGTCGATGCCCGGCTCGATTGGAAGGACGGCCTGGCACATTACACCCGCGACCCCCAGTGGCAGGCGGCGGTGATCGCCCATTTCGACGACAGCTTGCGGCGCGTCGTGCAAATCACCGAGGGCGCCAACGTCCCGCTCGTCCTCGTCAGCCCGCCCGCGAACCTCCAGTGGCCGCCGTTCAAATCCGAACACCGGGCCGATATCACCGCCGGCCAGCGGGACGAGTTCGAGGCACTGCTCAAAGCGGCCGAAGAATATGCTGGCGATTTGCCCCGTGCACTGCGCCTGCTGGAGCAAGCCGCCGCGATCGACGACCAGTACGCCCAAGTCCACCACCAGATCGGTATTTGCCGCTTGGAACTGGGCGCGCTCAGCGAGGCCCACTCAGCACTGCTCAAGGCCAAGGAACTCGACGTCTGCCCGCTGCGGATGCTGGAACCGATGAAAGCGGCGATTCACGCGGTCGCCAGCCAGACGCAAACGCCCCTGGTCGATGCCGAAGCTCTGCTAGCCGCCAATAGCCGCAGCGGCTTTCCCGACCGCCAGTGGCTCGTCGATCACGTGCATCCCACCATCTCCGGCCATCAGCTCATCGCCGATGCCTTGGCGGAAAAGCTCGCCGATCTGCGGCTCGTGCGGCGCAGCGCCGGCTGGGAAGCCGACCGCGAAAGGGCCTATCAAACGCACCTGGCCTCGCTCAGCCACGCCTACTTCGAGCGCGGCAAGCAGCAGCTCCGCTCTGAGCAGGGCTGGGCCCGCGGCTGGGTCAAGCGGGTCCGCGATCCATGACCGCCATCCTGGGAATCTCGGCGCTCTATCACGATAGCGCCGCCGCGCTTGTCGTTGACGGCCAGATCGTCGCCGCCGCCCAGGAAGAACGCTTCACGCGCGTCAAGCACGACGCCGCCTTCCCGGCGCGGGCCATCGAGTATTGCCTGTCCGCGGCCGGCCTCGCTCCGGACGATCTCGACTACGTGGCGTTTTACGAAAAGCCACTGGTCAAATTCGAGCGGATCCTGGAATCCTTCCTGGCACTGGCCCCGCGGGGTTTCGGCAGCTTCCGCCAGGCGATTCCCCTTTGGCTCCAAGAGAAGCTGCATCTCCGCAGCCGCTTCGCCCGCGAGCTGGCACGCTCGCGAGATCGGCCGCTGGTGTTTCTCGATCACCACGAGAGCCATGCCGCCAGCGCGTTCTTTCCCAGCCCTTTCGACGAGGCGGCGATCCTCACGCTCGACGGCGTCGGCGAGTGGAGCACGACGACGCTCGGCTGCGGGCGAGGGAACGAGATTCGGCTGACGCACACCCTTGCCTTTCCACATTCGCTGGGGCTGTTGTACTCGGCGTTTACCGCCTATTGCGGCTTCGAGGTGAATGACGGCGAGTACAAGTTGATGGGCCTGGCCCCGTATGGACAGCCCGTCTATGAGGAGGCGATCCGCAAGCACCTGATCGACCTCAAGCCCGACGGCAGCTTCAAGCTGAACATGGACTACTTCCGCTTCGGCAGCCGGACGATGACCAGCCGGCGTTTTGAGCGGCTATTCGGCGGCCCGCCGCGCCGCCAGGAGTCGGCGCTATTGCAGCGGCATGCCGACCTGGCGGCGAGCGTCCAGGCAGTCCTCAGCGAAGCCGTGCTGCGGATCGGGGCCGACCTTGCGCGCCGCACGCGGCTGCGCAATCTTGTCATGGCCGGCGGCGTGGCGCTCAATTGCGTCGCCAACTCGCGGCTCTTGCGTGACGGCCCGTTTGAGCAAATCTGGATCCAGCCCGCTGCCGGCGACGCGGGCGGCGCACCGGGCTCGGCCCTCTTTGTATGGCATCAGCTTCTGGGCCGGCCGCGAACAGCCAATGCGGCCGATGCTCAGCGCGGAAGCCTCCTGGGACCGGAGTTTTCCTCAGCCGAAATCCGCGCCGTCCTCGACTCGCAAGGGGCCCGCTACCGGCGGCTGGGCGATCCGCAGGAGCTGCTCGCGCTCGCCGCCCAGGCACTTGCCGACGGAAAAGTCGTCGGCTGGTTCCGCGGCCGAATGGAGTTCGGCCCGCGGGCGTTGGGGGCGCGGAGCATCCTGGCCGATCCCCGCCGGAGCGAAATGCAGGCTCTGCTCAATCAGAAAATCAAGTTCCGCGAGGGCTTCCGCCCGTTCGCTCCCGCCGTGCTCGCGGAGCATGCCCGCGAGTGGTTCGATCTGCCGCGCGGGCACGACAGTCCCTACATGCTGCTGACCGCGCCGGTGGCCGAGCGGCAGCGGACGCCCATTTCCCCCGCCGACCGCGAGGCGATGGACTCGCATCCCGATTTCTGCCGACGGGCCGCCATCGTTCGCAGCACCATTCCCGCCGTCACGCACGTCGATCACAGTGCCCGTGTCCAGACCGTCGATGCTGGGCGAAATCCCGACTTCCATGCGCTCCTGGCTGCGTTCCACAAGCTCACCGGCTGCCCCGTGCTGGCCAACACCAGCTTCAACGTCCGCGGCGAGCCGATTGTTTGTACGCCCGCCGATGCTTATCGCTGCTTCCTGGCCACGGGCCTGGACCTGCTCGTGCTGGAGGATTGCATGATCGAGAAGGCGCCTGGCGCCGACGAGGTCTCGACTGCTGTCAGTTCAACTCGCCATGAGGAGGCCACGCATGCGCTGGTCTGAAACAATCGCCCCGCCCACCGACCGAAAGCTGCGCGAATTCGCAATCATCGGGGCGATTCTGCTGGCCGCGCTGGCGGCGTGGCAATGGGCGGCTGGGGGCGGGCTGTTTCTCACCGCCTTTTGCGCGGCCACCGCTGCCATGGTTGGCGTGATCGGGTCGGCCAGGCCTCGCTGGCTGGCGCCGATTTTCACGCTTTGGATGATCGTCGCCTTCCCGCTAGCGTGGCTTGTCTCGCTGTTGGTTCTGGCGGCCATCTTTTACGGGCTCATGACGCCGCTGGGCTTGCTCTTTCGTTTGCTCGGCCGCGATCCGCTGGACCGGGCCTGGCCCGGCGGCCAAGATAGCTATTGGAAAGAAAAACCTGGCCCCCAATCGCCCGAGCGCTACCTCCGACAGTTCTAGGCCCTTGCCATGACGGGCTTGCCATGACCCACCAGCCTTCGAGCGAATTTGAATCTCTAGCCAAGCGTGCGGCTCCGTCGCTGCTGGGCGAATTCTGGCAATTTCTTCGCCACAACAAGAAGTGGTGGCTGTTGCCGATCCTGATTGTGCTGCTAATCTTTGGCCTGTTGATCTTCCTGTCAGGCACGGGCGCAGCGCCGTTTATCTACACGTTCCACTGAACGGTTCGCCGGTGGCAACGTAGCTGAAGTCGCCAGACTTCAGGCGGGATTTCCTGAAGTCTGGCGACTTCAGCTACGGGATTCCTAGATTTGCTCGATCAGCTTGCCGATCGCACGCCACCAGTTGCCCGGATTGACGAGCATGCCAAACGTCAACCGCAAGCCTAAGCCGGTGGCCAGGCCGATCGCCACGACCGCCAGGGCCAGCGCCAGATTCGACGCGCTGGCCAGGCCCGAGATCGTCTTATGATCGCCGATCCACAGCGCGAGAACGTACAGGCCAATGGCCACGATCGCCACCGCCGTCGGAATGATGAGTTCAAAATCCATGGACCCGCTCTCTATATTGGCATATAGCTCGCGGTGCGGTGCTGGCAAGCGAAGCCCACCGGCGCAGATCGTTCGATCGATACAATCCGATCAATGTCCGACCCGGGCATCTATTTCGCCGCGGAACGAACCTCCTCGCCTGGTTGCGCACGGGCCTGGCGGTGATTGGCTTGGGATTTGTCGTCGCCCAGTTCGGGCGCGATTAGAGCAGTATTGGCTCGGAGCCTGTTAAGGCAGCAATGCCTGCCCGAATTCAGGCAAGCAGCCGTGTGAAGTTGCCACAAAGCGCCCGCCACGTCCGGAACTAACGTCTTATCGGCCAAGGGCTTGCGCAAAGCAGCGTATGCGTCCCTAATTGCGGAACACCATTTGAATTAGGGGATAGCGACTCCGACCACGATGCTTGAGCGGTCGCTTGATGTGGCTTCCCATAATTCTGGCAATTTGTACTGTGTCGCCCGCTGGCTGCTCGTGCCGTGGTTGCCGCGCTCAACACGTCGCGAGCGCCGGACCAACTCGGACCGCGTTTCGATCGGACGCCCTCTCGGACAATTTCCGCGTTCGTTCGTATGACGCGCGCTGCTCGGCGGATGCTGTTGCGAAGGCCGCGGAAGCTCAGCGCTCACACCTCTACTGGCACTGGCAGGATGCCGACCGGCCCGCCGAATGGACTTTGCCGTGCGAAATCGTGGTCCACGCCTCGCGCGGCAGCTATCTGGCGGCCGTTGGGCGGGGTGGAGAACGTTCGTTCGGATCCAGTTGGCTGGACATTCGCCAGGGCAAATGTTGCGGAAGGCGCATCGACCTCCTGGCGGATTCCCAGGGTCGCTTAACTGCCTTGCCGCACGAGCTGACGCACGTCGTGGTGTCCGACATGCTGAAAGGCCGCACCGCGCCGCGGTGGCTCGACGAAGGGATCGCAATGCTGGCCGATTCGCCCGAAAAGCAGGCCTTGCACGCCAAGGACCTGGCCGCCGCGCGATCCGCCGGTCTCAGCTTTCGAGCCAGCGAACTCTTGAGCCTCGAAGCGTATCCCGCGCCGTCGCGAATTCCCGCCTTCTACGGCCAAAGCGCGGCGCTGACGTCGTTTCTCGCGCGCCGCGGCAAGCCCTCCCAGCTCCTGGAATTCGCCGAACTGACGATTGAGCGCGGCCCTGACCAGGCGCTGCGAGCCGTTTACGACATCGACGGCATACCCGCCTTGGAGCGCGAGTGGCTCTCGCAGACGACGCAGCAGGACAGCTATTTGCTGGCCCGGGCCAGGCCGTAATCCGACGAACTCCCGTCCAGCGGATGATTCCGCGGGTTACGATTGTGCCCCCAGAGGCGGGTTTTGCAGGTCCATTCGTCGAGGATCTGCCAAGAAGCCCCTTCCGGCCGAGAACTGATTCACTGTTGACGCGTATAATTCATCATCGATATAAACGGTGAGAATCGCGTTTTTCGCCTGTGAATCATGTTCCGTTCTCTGAGCAAATCGATCCGGAAGCCAGTCCTCTGGCTGATGCTGCCGCTGGCGGTCCTCGCGGGCCGGCCCACTGCCGGCTGCATTTGCGTTGACGGATCGGTGAAGACCGCTTGCTGTCAGTCGGACTGGTTCCTGGCAAGCCTTCGCTCGAACTCGGCCGAAGGGAGCGATTGCTGCGCGGGTCGCGACGCGCCGACGTGTCCGCACTGCTGCTCGCCTGCCGGCAACGGATCACGCACCGACAACAGTACTTCCGGGTGCTCGTCGCTTGGCGGCTGCCGATGCAGCGCTCTGGCCAATAACGTCCAGCCCACCAAGATCACCGATTGGTCGCAAACCGACGGCTTCACGCACGCGCCCGCTTCTTCCGTCGAAATTCCGGTGCAGGCGCAGGTTCTTACCGCCAGCTTCCAGAACGTACCGGGCGATGTACCACATCCCCCGGACATGGTCGTGCTCTACCAGCGCTTGACCATTTAGCTTCTTGACCGCGCAGCGACCGCCTCGCACTTGCGAGGCTGTCTTCGTCGCTGCATCGCCGGCATCACTGTCCGGCGAGGCGTCGTCGCAACTTGCCATGTTGGCGTTGTCGCGCAGGTTTGAGTTCCGATTCCTCTCCCATGAAAGGCGAATGCCATGTACAAGCACATTGTTGCCGCTGTTACCGTTGCGGTGCTCCTCGTTGCCACCGGGGCCACGTCCCAAGCCGCTCCAGGACGTTGCGGCGGTGCCAGCGCCGGTCCTTATTACTACCAGACAGCCGGCGCCCCGACCGGGTACCGCTCGTACTCCTATGAGCCCGGTTATCGCTCGTTCTCCTATGAGCCCGGTTCCGTGATCGTGACGACGAGGGCGACGACGAGTGCGTCCGCAAGGCGTCCGAGCTATATGGACGCGGGTAGCAAGGCCCTCGGTCGCTACGGCAAGTAAGTGGGAGCCGTAGCACGGCCAATTGTCATCAGTTTCCCGGCCCGCCTCGCGGGCCGGGGGATTCGCCGCATCCAGTTACTCTCAATGCCATTTGTTCGATCAAGGGATTCACGATGAAACGAGAGATGCTTCTGACGCTGATCCTCACGGGTCTCTTCTCGACAATCGCTAGTGGCGACGAGCCTGTACCGACGCAGGCGACGTTCCTGATTACCGGATTGCACTGCCCGCCCTGCACCAGGACGGTTGAAGCTTCGCTCCTGAGGACGAAAGGGGTGCGCTCGGTCAGTGTCGACTGGCGAACTCACAATGCCAAAGTTGCATTTGACGAGTCTCAGCTTCCCGCCCAGGCACTGGCCCAGCGGATCGCCGGAACTGCTCACATGATGGGGGGCGGGATGCGCTATGGAGGCTGGCTTGCTCTCAAAGCTGAGGGAACCAAGGACGAGAAAACAGCCGAGGCAGCCAAGGCCGCGCTTTTGAAAGTGCCGGGCGTGGCAAAGGTCGTCGTGTATCCCGCGCAGGAGTCGGTCGGTGTGCTGTTCGATGCCAGTGGCAAGGCGACCAGCACGCAGCTTGTCGACTCGCTGGCGGAAGCGGGGATCAAGGCGCACAACCTGAAATGATTCCGAGCGACTTGTTTACAAATCACAAAGCTTGTTGACGGCACACCGAGCGTGCCTGCTCCTTTCCATGTTTTTCCGCCCACTACCCTGGGACTACGGCGTCCGCAACCTCTGGCGGCGGCCCGGTCGCAGTGCGCTCACGATGCTGGGCCTGGCCACCGTCGTATTCCTGGTGCTGCTCGTCACGGCGTTTGTCCGCGGGCTGGAAACGTCGCTGGCCAAAAGCGGCGACGCTCAGGTCGTCCTGGTCCATTCGCTCGGCGCTGCCGAGAACATCGAAAACTCGACCATGCCCGGCCGCAGCACCGGTCTCCTCGCCGCCAGCTTGAAGCGGATCGAGTCCCGCTTCGGCGAGCGCTACGTTTCGCCCGAGCTGTATCTGGGCAGCGAGGTGACGACCGCCGCCAGCACCGCTCCCAGCAAGGGACTGGTGCGCGGGGTGACGATGTCCGCGCCGCTCGTCCACCGGCAGTTCCAATTGCAAGCGGGCGCCTGGCCCGCCAGCGGCGAAGTGCTGGTCGGACGGCTGGCAGCGGCCAAGCTCGGCCGCAATACGCGCGAGCTGGCCATCGGCCAGACGCTGCACTTTGAAGGGCGCGACTGGAAGGTCAGCGGGCAATTTGCCGCCGGCGGCACGGCCCTCGAATCGGAGTTGTGGTGCCCGGTCGAAGACCTCCAGCAGGCGATGAAGCGGCAGGACCTGAGCCTGGTGGCGGTGTCGGTCTCCGACCCGGAGGGAATCGTCGATCTGGCCGAATTCTGCAAGGAGCGGCTCGATTTGGAATGGCAGGCCACGCCCGAAACGGCTTATTATGCCGCTCTCCAGCGGCACTATGGACCGGTGCGGGCCGTCGCCTGGTTGATCGTCGTGCTCGTGTCCGGGGCGGGCGTTTTCGCCGGCCTGAACACGATGTACGGCGCGGTCGTCGGCCGGGTCAAGGAGCTGGCCATGTTACAAACCCTGGGCTTTTCGCGCCGAGCAATTGCCCTGTCGATCGTCCAGGAAGGAACGCTGCTGGCCGCGGCCGGCTCGCTTCTGGCGGCAGCCGTCGCCCTGCCGCTGCTCAGCGGCGCAGCCGTCCGGTTCACGATGGGGGCCTTTACGCTCCGCCTGGACAGCACGGCCTTGCTCGTGGGAATGCTCACAGGCCTGGCGATCGGCGTCGTCGGCTCGCTGCCGCCGGCCTGGCGCGCGCTGCGGATGCCGGTGGTGGAGGCGCTGAAGGCGATTTGAGTCATTGGTCAGTTGTCAGTTGTCAGTTGTCAGTTGGAGGTGAGTGGTGAGTGGTGAGTGGTGTTTAGCTTTTCGGTGACTGCGCCACTGGTGCAGGTTCAGGACATGGGTAACAAACTTGGTTCAAGACATGGGTGGCGCCTGAGGGCAGAATGGGACTCCGAAAGGAGACCCAGGTATGCCTTGGCA
>JAKEHX010000604.1 GCA_022614795.1 Planctomycetaceae bacterium
GGCAGAGTTTCGCCGGCCAGCGGATGAACAGCGGCACGCGCGTGCCCCCTTCGTGGACACTGGTCTTGCCCCCGCGCATGCCGGCGTTGAAGTGCTTCACACCCGCGGTGCCGCCGTTGTCGGTCAAAAATACGACAATCGTGTTCTCGGCCAGCTTGAGCCGATCGAGCTCGTCGAGCAGGCGGCCGACGTTGGCATCGACCCGGACGCACATGGCATAGAACGCAGCCAGCGTATCGTCCAGGCCGAGCGACTTGTAATGGTCGAATTCGGCATCGGGCGCTTGGAACGGAGAGTGCGGGGCGTTGTAGGCGAGGTAACAGAAAAAGGGCTTGCCGCTGCTGCCGAGGAACCGAATCGCCTCGTCGGTCAAGACATCGGTGATATAGCCCTTCGTCGGCTCGAAGGTCGCGCCGCGCAGGAGCGGCGTGTCGAAATAGTTGTTCCAGTGGCCGTTGTGAAAGCCGAAGAACTGGTCGAAGCCTTGCCCGGGGGGCGTGTAGGGAAACTGTTCGCCGTTGTGCCATTTGCCAAAACACGCGGTCTGGTAGCCGGCCGCCCGGAGCATCTCGGCCAGCGTCACCTCGCTGTCGCGCATTGTCTCCTTGTTGTGAGTGACGCCGAAAACGCCCGTTCGCAGCGGATAACGGCCGGTGAGCAGGGCGGCCCTTGTTGGCGAGCAAAACGAGTTGACGAAAAACCGGTCCAGCCGCACGCTCTGGCGCCCGAGAGCGTCGATATGCGGCGTCTTCAGCGTGGGATTGCCGTGCAGGCTGCAATCGCCGTACCCCTGATCGTCGGTGATGATCACGACGATGTTGGGCCGGGCCTGGGCCGCCGAACCGGCAGCGTGCGCTACCACGACCATTGCCAACACGCACAGGCGAAACATCGTGATCCTCCACCCGAACAAGCCCGCAAGCCGCCCTGCGGCTATTGCTCGGTCTTATCAAACAGGATGCTGATCGACTGGTCGTGGTGGATCCGCTTGATGGCCTCGGCCAGGAGCGGGGCGACCGAAAGGACCTTGATCTTGGGGATCATCTTGTCGGGCGAGATCGGAATCGTATCGGTGACGGCGAGCATGGAGATCGGCGCCGCGCCGATCTTTTCGATCGCCTTGCCGCAAAGCACGCCGTGCGTGGCGGCGACGTAAACCGCGTCCGCGCCCGCCTCCTTCAAGCGGGCGGCAGCACCGGCGATGGAGCCGCCCGTGCTGATCATGTCGTCGAACATGATCGCGACCATTCCCGCGACCGGGCCGCCGATCAGGTGTTCCTGCCGCGTTTCGGTCGGGTTGTCGCGGCGCTTATCGACGATTGCCAGCTTGGCCCCCAGGCGCTTGGCGTGTCCCAGGGCCCGCTTGATGCTTCCCACGTCGGGGCTGACGACGATTCGCTTTTCCGGCGCAACATCGAGAGCCGCCACGAAGTCGTTGAGCACAGGTGCCGCATACATGTTATCGACGGGAACGTCGAAAAACCCCTGAATCTGCGGCGAGTGCAGGTCCATCGTGAGCACGCGGTCGGCGCCGGCCCGCGTGATCAGGTTGGCCACGAGCTTGGCCGTAATCGGCACGCGCCCCTCATCCTTGCGGTCCTGCCGGGCATAGCCGAAATAGGGGATGACCGTGGTGATGCGAGCGGCGCTGGCCCGCTTGCAACTGTCGATCATGATGAGCAGTTCGAAAATATGGTCGTTTACCGGCGGGCAGGTCGGCTGAATCAAAAAGATGTCGCGGCCGCGGATGTCCTCCTCGATCTTGCAGAAGTTCTCGCCGTCCGGGAATTTCCCCAGCGTCACTTCGCCCAGCGGCAAATGCAGGAAATTGCAGATCGCCTTGGCAAGCGGGCGATTGGCCTGGCCACTGAAGATTTTGAGTTCACGCATTGGAATTCGTCATTTGTCATTGGTCACTCGTCACTTGTCCGGGCCAATGACCAATGACAAGTGACCAGTGACAAATGACTTGGGACTACTGACTATACCCCAACCTCCGCATCTCCGCCTCCACCTCGGCCAGCTCCTGCGGCGTATTAATGCTCAGGGCCTCGCAAGGCTGAAGCACCGGCAGGGCCTGGACGAGCTTCCCCTCCCGTTTCAGGATGCCCGGGCAGTCGGTGAGATAATACTCCCGCTGCCGGTTTTCGTTTTTCATCAGGTCCAGCGCGTGCAATAGCTCCTGGCCGTCGAAGACATACGTGCTCATGTTGACTTCGGTCAGCCGACGCTGCTCGGGCGTGGCGTCTTTCTCTTCGACAATGCCCAGAAAATCGCCGCGGCCATCTCGCACGATGCGCCCCAGGCCTGCCGGGTTCGGCTTGTGCAGGGTTCCCAGCAGGCACGCCGGGCCGTGCTGAGCGAAATGGTCAAGCAGCGTTCGCACCGATGGGGCCTGGAGCATGGGGGAGTCGCCGGCCACAACCACCACAGGCCCGCGATGATCCGCAAAGAGCGGCCGGGCCATCTTGACGGCATGACCGGTCCCCAGCCGCTCGGTCTGAAGGGCGAATTCGACGTTACTCCTTGCTGCCAAAGCAGTTCGGACGTCATCGGCCCGGTAGCCAATGACGGCGATCACGCGCAGCACGCCCGCAGCCTGGAGCGCATCGAGGACGAACTCGATCATCGGCCGGCCCAGCACGGGGCAAAGGACCTTCGGCAGGTCCGATTTCATCCGGGTGCCCATCCCGGCGGCCAGGACGACGGCGATAGCAGGTGGCATGGGCGGCTCGATGGGATA
>JAKEHX010000605.1 GCA_022614795.1 Planctomycetaceae bacterium
GCAAGTTTCTCGGTTTGTTCGCGGATGACGGCAATCTGTTCGCGGGCCGCCATGAGCCTCAGCCGCCAGTCCGCGAGGCCCTGCGGCGCGTCGCGCAGCATGGACAGATTCGCCAAGCCGGCTTGGAGCGCGTCGAGCGGCGGGCTGACCAGGCGCGCGCCGCGCGGATGTAATTTCGAGCAGGCCTGCTCGACGGAGGCAACCCGGGCGAGCACACCCTGCCACTGCATCGGTCCAAACAGCGGCCGTACCCGCAGTTCGTCGATGCCCTGGTGCATCGTCAGAAAGCAAGCCGCGAGGTTGCCGCTGTCGACGGTCGATAAATACCGCGGCGCTAGCGGCTGGAGATTGGTGGTGTCGTACCAATTATAGAAATGTCCCCGCAGGCGGCCGAGCTTGCCCCACGAGGCGAGATTTCGCTCCCACAGCGTGATCAATTCCAGGAGCGGAATGAGCCCGAAGTCGCGAGCGATCAGGGCCGAGAGGAGGAACAGCCCCTCGTTCGTCGGCGAAACGCGGTGGGCGACTTTTTCGGCCGGATATTCCTGGAAATTGTCCGGCGGCAGCCAGTTGTCCTCGGCCGTTACGAACCGCTCGAAGTACGACCAGGTCCGCAGCACCATGCCGCGCAGCCACTCGCGCTGCTCGTCGGCAAGGCTGGCTCTCCTGGCGTGAATCGGCTGGCTCAGCCACCAGGCCGGCAGCGGCGCACCAAGCCAAGCCGCCAGCAGAGGAGCGGCCCATACACTGGCCGAGAAGGGGAGCATCACCAGCGATGCGACGGCAAGCACGGGCGGGAACCACATTGTCGCCAGACTCGACCAGCGGCTCTGGCTCAATCGCTGCTCGGTGGCGGCTGCCGTTTCCCATTCGAGCAGATGGCGTCGCGTGATCAATAGCCGCACCAAGGTCCGCAGTACTGCGTCGGCCGTGGACCAGGCCCGGTGCGGCAACAGGGCGATGGAAATCGCCGTTTGTGCCAGGGAGCGCAGCACATCGCCCGACCAGGCCCGGCGATACTCGGCCCACGACATGCCTCGCGGCCAATTGCGCAGCGCCGCCAGCACCTGGACCAGAAACGGAAATCCCAGAACGAGAAAAACTGTTGCCACCAAAAGCGGCGCCAACTGCGGAGCCAGATAGCAGCCTGCCAGAAGCAAAACTACAAGCGCCGGCGCGATCAGACTGCGGCGCAGGTTGTCGAAGATCTTCCACCACGATAGCAGCGAGAGCCGATTAGGCCGCCGGCCGTTCTCGCTTGGCACCCGCGGCAGGAGCCACGGCAGTAGCTGCCAGTCGCCGCGGATCCAGCGATGTTGGCGGCGGGCCTCCGCGTCATAGCGGGCGGGAAAGCCGTCGATCAACTCGATGTCGGTGACGAGTCCGACGCGGGAGTGGCACCCTTCGATCAGATCGTGGCTGAGGATGTGGTTTTCTGGAAAAACGCCCGCCAGGGCCCGGTCGAAGGCCGCGAGGTCATAGATGCCTTTGCCCGTGAAGCTTCCCTCCGCGAACAGGTCTTGATAAACATCCGAGGCGGCAGTGGCATAGGGATCCAGCCCCGGGCTGTTGGCGAAGATCCGCGCGTACCACGAGCGATTCGCGGCGGGAAGATGAACGCCAAGCCGCGGCTGAAGGATGGCGTAGCCGGCCGCGATCGCTCCGTCAGAATCGATGCGCGGCCGATTCAACGGGTGGGCCAGTGTGCCAACCAGCTTGCGGGCCGTCCCGGGAGGCAATTGGGTGTCGGAATCGAGCGTGACGACGAAACGGATCCGCGGGTGGCCGTGCTCTCCGAGGAGCGATTCCATGTTTCCCTCGGTGATGGGAAACGCTGCACAATCGCCGTGAAGGAGGAGCCGATTCAGCTCCATCAGCTTGCCGCGCTTTCGCTCCCATCCCATCCAGCATTGCTGGCTGGCGTTCCACTTCCGCTCGCGATGGAGCAGTAAGAACGGCCCGTCCCCTTCCGTGCCATAGCGCTCGTTGAGCTCCCGAATGCGCTCGATCGCGTAGTCCACAAGCTCGCGGTCCGCGGGCATGGTCTGGTGTGGGGCATCGACATAGTCCGTCACCAGCGCAAAGCGGAAATTCGGGTCGGAGTTCGACAGAAAGTGCAACTCCAGGCGCTCGGCGAGCGACTGCACCTCGCGCCGGCTCGAGAGCAGCGAAGGAATCACGACGACCGTAGTGGCCCATGGCGGAACGCCATCGCGAAACTCCATCTTCGGCAGCCGTTTGGGCGGAAACAGTTGGGCCACTGCAAAGTTCGCTAGGCTCACCGCCAATTCGCTGGCCGGCAGCACGCTCACGAGGCCCAATAGCGCCGAAACGGCCCAGCCGGTTCCCGCGATCATCGCAGCGGCGACGACAGCCAGAGCACCGGCCAGCGTGACGACCGAGATGAATCCGAGATAAACTGCTGTCGCATTCCGATGAATCAGCCGCCGCAGCCGTGTCGCGGCATCGAGTCGAACGTCGAGCGACTGCTCGAGCGCGGTTCGCCCTTGGTCAACCAGGTAATAGCCCACGTGCCGCTCGACGAGCGGCCGCTGCTGGTCTGACGCATGGCGGGCCAGCATGACCGCTTGCTCCGCAGTGGCCGGCTCCGACCGCTGGCCATGTTTCGCGAGCACCTCGATCACATGGCGGTAGCGGTCGCGCGTGGCCGAATCCATCTGCGGATAGATGCCGGCCGGATCCTGCCGCAACGCCCGCTCGGTGAGGCTCGTCCGCTCGAAAAACGTCATCCAGTCGAGCGCGGAAATGAGCCGCATGCTGGTGATGACGTTACCGATCGATACCTGGTTGGCGGCCTGCTGTTGGTGCGCCAGCCGCACGACCTGGTCGGCATCCGCGCCGCGATCGGTCAGCAGGCGCTCGAGTTCCTTGAGCCGCGACGCACTGACCGCTCCCTGTTCCTGAAGCATTTCGAGAAGCTCGAGCACGACCGGCGCGCAGCGCTCCAGCGACGCCAGGTCGAGATGTAAGGACTGGCCGGTCTGCCACTGGTCGAGGATTTCGGCGGCGCGGCTGTGGCAAGCCCGATTGGCCCGCAATTGCATTGCCAGGCGGCGCAAGTTCTCGACGAGCGCCAACCGCAGCATGATGGGAACGGCCCAGATTTCGCCAATCGACAGCGGCGCACCCTCTTGGAACGCCTGGAGGAATCTCACCAGCGTCTCTTCGTCGAGCGCGCTGTCGGTGTGGATGATCAACTCCAGCGACAAAAAATAGACGCGCGGTCTGCCTCCGCCGACCTTGGGCAAGTCGCGGTAATAACCGCGCGGCAGGTCCTCGCGAATCTCCCGCAGCTGGTCCTCGACGACGCTGAAATTGTCCAGCAGCCACTCGGCATCGGCCGTGACGGGCTCCCCCTGTTCCACGGCGGCCATCAGCTCGCGATGGACCTCGCGCAGGACCCGGCCGCTCGCTTCCAGGTCGCTGAACAGGGCGGGGTCGCCGCGGTCGCGCCGCACCGCTCCCATCTCCGCCGCCAGCCGGCGGGCATGCTGCTCCAGGTGCTCCACGC
>JAKEHX010000067.1 GCA_022614795.1 Planctomycetaceae bacterium
AATCGCTCTATGTCGATGAAAGTGCCGGCGATTTACCCCCGCCCAGGCTTTGTGCTTGCAGCCGCCGATAGTGGGCCAGCTCGGGCAGCAGGGCCGCGGGAGGGGCGATTTGCCGCGACCCGAATTGGCGGTAGGGCTCGCCCGAGTTCCACGTGTTCCTGCCATGCCGCACATAGATGAAGTCGTCGTGTGCGGCGACGCCGGCGATACGGCAGCCGGCGAATATGGCGGGCCGCAAGAAGCCCACGTCCTCGCCCATGGAAAGGAGCGGGTAGCGGGTGAATCGCTCGCAGACTTCGCGCCGATAGGCCAGCGTGCCGCAGTGCACGCCGGCAAACGACAGATGCTGAAACGAGCGCAGCGACGGCTGCCAGAACTCGAACCGGGGCAGATCGAACACGGGGGTGAGCACCAGTCCGCTGATATCGGCCCGCCGGGCGGCGAGCGGCTCGATCTGCCGGCGGATGCGGCCGGCGCCGCACCAATCGTCGTCGTCCCACTGCATGACGATGCTGCCGCGGGCTTCGCGGCAGCCCAGATTGCGTTTTTCGCCGATCGTGCAGGGGGCCAGGCGGATCAGGCGGACGGGCGCATTTTGGCCCCACGTCACCGGCAGCGGCTGAGTACCGTCATCCAGCACGATCAATTCCTTCGCGGAATAGTCCTGCCGGAGGAAGCAGCGGACCGCCAAGCAGGCGAACTCGGGCCGGTCGCGCGTGGGCATGACGCAAGTCACCAGCGGCCAATCGTTGGCGGGGCCGCCGATGGCCACTCGGTCGAGCGCGGCCCGCGCAGCGCCGTTGGCAGGCGGCGCGTGCGGCGCAGGCATTGCCGCCCGGCGCTTCGCGTGCGGGCAGATCGCGCACGTGGCGGAACTGACGATGCCGCCAGGCACGACCAGCATGGGCGCCGTGCAGCGCCAGCGGTCAGGGGCGACTTGGGCGCCCCGATAGTCACAGGGCGGGAGGGCGTTCATTTGTACCCTCGTCCTCGCCGCCGCGCGGGCCGCGGCGCCGGCGGTGCTGGTATTTCGGGCACCAGGGTCAGCGATTCGGGAAGCGACGGCGCCGGGCCCAAATCGACCAGGTCGCTGTCGCTGCGGCCTGGCTTGAGGATGACCGACCCTTCGCGCGGGAAGCAATCGGGCGTTATCGCTACGAATGAACCGCCATGCACGATGTCGAAGCAGCTCGCCTCCCACCGCTCGAGCGATGCAATCGTGTTGCCGCCGACCCGCACGCGCACCATGAGCGCCTGGTGGCAGTAGGGCCCGCGCTTCACCTCCAGCCGCAGACGCGTTCCCTGCTGGACGGGGGAAAGCCAGATCGCCCGCTCGAAATTGGACCCTACGTCGTCGTAGGTCAACAGGATGAACTGTCTATCGGCCCGAACTAGCGGATAATCAAAGACCGTCCAGAGATCGACGATCGCCGGCGCGGGGAAGACCCGGAAAAAGCGCGACGCGATGTGGACGATGACGGGCTCCAGGTCCCTGTCGAACGGTTGCGGGGCGGGGCCAGGAGGAGGACAGTTCGGAACACAGCCAGCGGAGCCGGACGCGCAGGCCGTGAACGCGCAAGGGTGTCCGGGGGTGCCGCCGAGGATGGGATGCGTCTCCCAAACGTTCAGCGTGTAAGGAGTGCCGACAACAAGGCCCCCGCCGCCCAAGAGCGGCGGCGACGCGCCGCTGAAGTGCCAATTGCCAAAGCCATCGCAGAATCCCGCAGTGGCGCCGGCGGGCGGAAATGGGTCAGGCGCCGTACCGGCTGGATAGACGAAGCCCTTGATAGTGTGATCGCCCGACGACGGAACGTCGTAGGTGCCGCAGGCCGTGTCGAGATTTCCCCCTGACACCGCGCCGGTTCCGCCCGGAGCGGGGTAATTGAAACCGAAAGGCATGGCTAATTCTCCGCAGGTGTAAAAACAAGTTCGCTGAATCTGGCAGGCTCATCAGTGCCGGGCAGCCGGCTGAGATGCTCACAATAAAGTCCGAACGAACCCAGGTAGTCCTCTGGCCGGTACTGCCCGTTGACGTCCGGCGTAGTCAAGGTTGCTAGCGGCTGGCCGTTTACGCGAACGCTTTCACAGCCGGCAGGGCCAAACTTGATTTCCAGCACGAGCTGATCGGCTTGCGGCTTTTTTTGAAAATCTTCGTGGCGCGGCAATTGTTCCCAGGCGTCGGGGGTAAGTGTCGACGATGGCCAAAGCTTGATTCCAGCCCGCTGCCGCATCAACCGAAACTTTTCAATGCCACCTGTTGCGCCTGGGGGGAAGTACTCGACCACAAATTGCTGGAATACTGTAACCTGCCGATGGCCAAACTTCGACTCCGTCCGCTGTCCGAAGAAGAGCCCCATCCCCGCGCGGGTCGGCGGGCTAAGCGTGATCGAGAATGTTCCCGGCCGCCCGTCGTAATGGCCCATCTCAAAGAGCTGAAAACTCCGCTCGACAGGCTGGACGATGAGCACACCATTGCTTGGGTCGTACAGCGGGGCGGGGGAGGGCACGTGACTAATCCACTTCACCTCCTTAAGCGGAGGAGCGAGGTCGTAGTGGATCGAACTGTGCCGCAGCACCGACGTGGCCACGATGACGCCAATCAAAACGATCGCGGCGCCGAGCCACGCCGCCCACGCCGGCACGCGCCCAAGCTTCTCCTTCGCGCGCGGTTTGACGTCCAAGAGCGTCAAGAGCCGCGTCGTCCCCGGCGACGCCCCGCTGGGCGTTTCCAAGAGTTGCAGCGGCGATGGGACCGAAAGCGGCTCGCCCGGCGCCGGCACCCGGCCGATCAGCGCCGCCAGGTCCGCGCCGCGGCTGTGAGGCACAAGCGCCTCGGCCAATTCGCTGGGATTCTGCACCCGGTCGCCGGGCTGCTTTTGCAGCAACCTGGCGATCAGCTCGGCTACCTGGGAAGGAACTTCGGGCCGCAACGTGCGAATATCCGGAGGCGTTTCGGCGCGATGCGCGGCGACCTTGCGGCTGATCGACTCATGCTGGCCCGCGCCAAACGGAGCGTGCCCGGCGAGCAAGCGGTAAAACGTGCAACCGAGGCTGTATAAATCGGACCGCACGTCCGCATCGTGCGGCGTATCGACTTGCTCGGGCGCTACGTAGTCGGCTGTGCCCAGCAGGTATCCCGGCTGCGTGGTTTCCAGATCGTCGAGCGGATTCTTGTGCAAGAGGGCCAACCCCAGGTCGAGAATCTTCACCGTGCCGTCGCGGGCAAGCATCAAGTTCGACGGCTTCAGGTCGCGATGCACGAGTCCGCAGTTGGAGATGTGGGCCAGGCCCAGCGCGGCCTGCCGCGCGATCTCGCACGCCTCGGGCACGGGCAAAGGGCCAAGCGCCGCCACGAGCTTGTTCAGATCGGTTCCATCGACCAGCTCCATCACGAGGTAATCGATGCCCTCGCACTCGCCGGCGTCCGTGGCAAAAACGATATTCGGATGCCGCACGCGGCCCGCGGCTGCCGATTCGCGGTGGATGCGAACAATCGCGCTTTCGTCGGCCAGGTCCAGGTGCGGAAGGACCTTGATGGCCACCTCGCGCTGCAAGCGGCCATGCACGGCGCGATACACCACCCCCATGCCGCCGCGCCCAATCGGCGACAGCAGCTCATAGTCGTTGAGCCGCCGCGGGGGACGCGGGCGCAGCTCGCAATTGAGCGTGGCAGGGCTGCTTCCGTCGGGGCTGATTCCGTCGGCAGCCGGCGAGAGCCGCTGTTTCAGGGTTGAGAGTCGCGTTTGACAGACAAGGCAGGTCTTCAGGTGTGAGGCGATCGACTCGGCCACCTGGGGGTCAAGCTGGCCGGGGATCCAAGCCAGCAAGACATGGTCGCTCGGACAAGAGTCAGGCTGCGGGGCGTCGGGCGACGCGCGCAGGGTAATCGGCCGCGATTCCATAGCCCACAATTGCCAAGTCTACGGAGCGAACTCGCCTCTTTCGTCGCGACCTAGAGTGTACGCTCCCGCTCGATGGAAGTACACATTTGGCCGGAAAACCAAGGGGCTTTTTGCGATTGTCGCGATTTGGGCCCGCTTGCTATCATTCGCCCCGCTTTGTGGGGCAGGCATCCTGCCTGCTGTGCTTCGAATTCGGCAGGCTGGGATTGGCAGGCTGGAAGCCTGCCCCACAAGCACCCATGGAGGTAAGGATGTCCGCGACCGCCCAGCGTCGTGCCGCACTGGCCGCGCTGGCGGTGTGCGCACTTCTGGCCGCGGCGGGATGCAGGAGCGGAGCGTTCCAGCCGCCCCCCAACGCGACGACATCCACCGGCAATGCCGCGCTGCCGCAGCAGACGCAAGCGCTGGCCACGCAGGTGCAGGACCTCAACCGCCGCGTGGCGCAGCTCGATCTGAACAACGCCGATCTGCACCGGCAGCTGGCGCAGAAAGCCCAGCAAGAGACGGCGGCCCAGGAGCAGGTGGCCCTTTTGCAGAAAGAGCTGGGGAGCATCGCCCAGCGCTATAAAGACTCGCAGCTCGCCCAGCAACAGGCCCAGCAAAAGGTGACGGCCCTGGAAGCCTCGACCCGCTTTCGCGGCGGTGCGTCGATCTCGGCCAACAGCAGCGTGAAGCAGTCGCTGGCCGCGGTCAGCATTCCGGGACTCGACATCCGCCAGGACGGCGAGCTGATTCGCATCGAGATTCCGGCCGACAAGCTCTTCGCCGCCTCTTCGCCGCAGATTCAGTCCAACGGCCAGCGGATCATGGACGAAGTGGCGGCGGCCATCGCACGGAGCTATCCCCGCCAGCGGATCGTAATCGAAGGGCACACCGACGACTCCTTCGCGGGCAATCCGGCCGCGGCGCACGCGCTGGCCGGCCAGCAAGCGCAGGCGGTCTTCTCGCAGCTTGTCGAGCGCGGCCGCTTGCCCGCCCGGCAGCTTTCAGTCCTGGCGATGGGCGACAACCACCCGCTCGCCAGCAACGCCACTCCCGCCGGCAAGGCCAAGAACCGCCGCATTGAAATTGTGGTCTATCCCGATTCGCTCTGAACGTAGCGGCATCGAGCGAATCACGGAGCCGGCGCTACCACTCAGAGGTTGTGAAAGAATCCCGTAGCGGAACTCGCCAGAGTTCCGAATCCGCGGAAAAACCTGAAGTCTGGCGACTTCAGCTACGAAAGATTCACAACCACTCAGTCCGCGAGTGCAAAGGGAAACTCGTTTTTGCCGCCATCCGTGACCTCCGCCGTGAGCCCGGATTTCGCCGCGTCGTTGTAACGTTGCGGAACTCCATGCACCTGCTTGGAGCCCAGCGGCGGCCCGCCGGGATCATTCGGATTCTGAAGCGTTTCGATAAAGACCTTGCTCACGCCGACTCGGTACTTGCCGGGCACCGCGCCGTCGCCCGTTGCGAACGTCGTGAGAGCCGCCCTGCCGCTGGCATCGGTCAAGGCGGTGGCCGAGTGGCCGGCGCCCTCGGCCACAAAGCTGACTGTTGCGCCTTCAACAGGCTTTTGTTGGTAGGTGATCACTACGGTCACGGGCACCGTCTTGGGCCGATTCGGATCGTGCGCCGCGCCGCCACAGCCAACCGCGGCAATCGCGAGCATCGAACCGAGCAAGGGCAGCACACTTCGAACCACGATTCGGAAGACTCCCAAAAAATGCGTTGCGAAACAGACAACTCGACGCGGCTGCCCTGTGGATTCCCCGCACGGCAGCTCGCCAAACAATCGAGTCTTGGCGAAGCCTACTGATTTGAGATCGCTTCGCCGCCGTCCTTGCTGCCCATCGCGCCCCAGACGCCGTAAGGACTTGGTCCACTGGTCGGCCATGACGCGCCCAGATTCCCCGTGTTAATCGTGTCGGACACGAACCGCACGCTGCCGTCGGCCATGGCCCCCATCACGCCGCCAGGATGCCGGCTGCTGGCCGAGAACACGCCGGGCTCCCAGTGGTTGTCGCTGGCAATGCACGAGGGAGAATTGGGGGGCATGACCGTCGTGAATCCGGCAAAGAACGCGGCCCCGTCGCCCCACCGATAGCCCTGCCGCGTATCGGTGACGAAACTCGTCGTCGTGTACCGCTTGGTCGAGCGGTTATACACCGCGACACAGGGCAGGGCATTCGGCGCCGGGGCCACGACGGCCGTTTGACCGAGCGAATTGCTGAACTGCGGGCGCACGTATTCCGACACCGCGATCGTATTGCTGGTGCCGTCCAGAATCGACGCCGTGCTGTGCCAATTGCGCGTGCCGAAGATCCCGCGCTGCGTCGTAGGGTTCGGTTGGAGCGAATTCGGCAGATGATAGCTCGAGATAAAGCTGTCGCCGCCGCAATAAACGTAGTTGGAATAGCCGCGGAGCGTGCCAAATCCCAAGTTCTTCGGATCGCTGGGACACGACAACCCCGCCACGTTGACGTTCCATGCCGGGAGATTCTGCCACGGTGCTTGCTGGGGATTCTGCGCACGGATCGAGTCGTACAGCGGCTGCTGCTCCATGAACGGCGCGATTTGGACGTGGGCGCTGATCCGCGTCCGCTGAGTGGTGGTGGAGCTGGAGGTCTGATCGCCCCCGCCGCTTTGCCGCGCTGGAAAGACCAGATACACGTCGTGATAGTTGTGCAGGGCGATGATGATCTGGCGTTGATTGTTTGCACACTGCGAGCGGCGAGCGGCCTCGCGAGCGGCCTGCACCGCGGGAAGAAGCAACGCCACCAAAACCCCAATGATGGCGATCACGACCAGCAGCTCGACAAGCGTAAATCCGGATATCTGCCTGTTCATATTCACACCATTTTGAGAGGAATTAGAAAAAATGAAAGCAATTCGGTCGCGCGTTTCTGGAGCCCGAAGATGAGTTGTGTCCGGGCAGACTCAGCAGCGCGTGCTTTGAATGTATCACAAGTTACACTTTCCGCGGCCCCAAGTAAATGAAAAATGAGTGATTTCTCAGAATTGTCGATGGCGAGCACATGCCCCCGCCATCGGACCCCCCAATCCGCTCATCGCTTGTCCGGCCGCGGAGACTCGTTCACCAGCCGCAGCGACCGCTCGATCAGAATCTCGCCAGTCATCTCCCCCAGCGACGTCCGCGAGACATAGTCGTAGCGCGGGAAGCTCTGGAAATCGACCTTCGTCAGGATGTAGCCGAAGGCGTCGTTGGTCAAGCCGAAGAGCAGATTGTGCTCGCCGTGCATCTTCCGCTTGAGGTAAAAGCCGATGTTCGGCAGGGCTTCGCCGGGAATCGTCAGGATCTGGGCGTTGCCGAGGTTCACGACGTTGATGCGGGTCGTGATCGTCCGGTCGTCGCGGTGCGGATATTTCAGCGGCGAATGGAGCACGACGTTCCAAATTACGCTCGATTCGACCGGCAACGTCACCTCCGCGGACCGGCAGACGAGTTGCGGCTGCTCCTGCACTGGCGCGGCTTCGACAATCCGCAGCGCCTCGTCCGCCAGCGTATGGCCGATCCGCAGGCACTCGTCCCACGTGCGGTTGTCGTGCCAATACGCACGCGGCAGATCGCTGGCCCGGTCGAGATCGCGGTTGTCGGCGGTGATCATGCCCCTTGGGCCCCGTTCATGAAGAGGGCCATGCCGCCGGCCCGCTCTTCGATCCGGTCGCATAGCGGGCCGACCAGGTCGGGGCTGACGATGCCTACGCCCGAGCCCAGAACTTCGGGGTGAATCGCATAGTTGACGAGCGTCGCCGCGATCTTCCCGTTGGCGCCGACCGCTTGAATGATGCTCAGTCGCCGGTCGTAAAGATCGGGAGCGTAATAGTTGTAGGCGATCCTGCCGCGGGCCTCGCCGGTCGCCACCTTGAGCCGCGCAGGCCGCAGGTGGTCGAGCGCTTCGTTGACCGCCTCGGCCGCCCGCCGGCAAACGAAATCCATATAGGCCAGGTCGCCGGTGTGCCCGCCCTTGCCGTCGGGAAAGGCGTAGCAATCCGGGGCGCTGTGCGTGTGCGTCGAGCCGATCAGGATGTTCGCTGCCGGAATTCGCGGGACCTGCTTGCGAACTCGGTCGCCGAGCACCGCCGGAAAGCCCAAGAGGTCGAGGCTGACCACGGCGACCTTGGTGTCGCCGCTGGCGAGCACGATGGCCCGGGCCGTCAATTCGCCCCGCTTCTCGCGGACCGGCGCGGTCGGCCCGAGCCCTCCCGACACGGGCAACAGCGGATCGGGCGTAATCACCCGCCGGCCTGTGCCCACCTGAAGCTCGCCCCCCATCGCCGCCGCCGCGCAGGCCAACAGCAGCCACAGCCCGATCATTACTTGCATCGTCCGCCCGTTCATAGGCACCCCACTTGAGCCCACCTCATTGTGCTCACAGCCGAGGTCTCGCGAACCTATACCAAAACACTTTTTTTCCCAGCCGCAGAAATCGCCACAACTCATTTGCTACAAGGACCTTGCACTTAAAGTGCAGTTCCAACCGCGGAATAGTTAAGAACACCTTCATCACTGGCGAGCGGGAGGCGTGAGCCTCCCGATAGGGTGAAGCCATCATCTCGTCGGCGAGACCCATAGGTGGATAGAGGCAGAATTGCAGATCGCGCTCAGTCTGCCGCCAGCGCAAGCCGCGAAGGAACTTCCCGGGGCTCGCCTCGGGCTTAGACCACGGGATATTACTGCAAAAACGACGGTGCAATGACACAGGTTGTCACAGTCTCGACATGCCGGCTGCGGTTTGAATGTGAGACTTGCAAGAATTCCGCAAAAATCGCAGAGCGCGCTGCTTGACACCAATTCTTGTCCTGTTACAACTGCCAAGCGGCTGGTTCTCAGCCAAACGGAGGAGAGGCCTCACCCCCAACGATTTTGGCCCTGGGGAGTCCTCTAACTCATTGCAGGACCGGCCGACTGTCTCGCTAGGGGCTCCTACTGGGGAAACTTCCCCAGGCGTGAACCGCTGACACTTGGCAGTTGGTTCACGGGATGGTTTGTCTCGGGTTGTCACGGCACCAGGGTTCGGCCAGCAGAAGGAGACATCTCATGATCCAGCTCAACTGTCCTCTGCTTTAGACCGCGCTCGCGGTCGTTCGCTTGGTTCTTGCTGAGCGTCCTGCGTCGGGATGATCGGCATCGGCATCTTTTTTCACGGTCCCTCAAACCGCGCGGATCGCACTGCGCGCATGCAAATCCCAATCTGGAAACACAACCAATGCGGCTCCCTCTCTCGGCTTGGAAACACACCCTGCGTCGCCTCGGCCTGCGTATTGCCAAGCGAAAGCCACAGCCACCGCACGCCAAAACGCGGACGGCCCAATTGGAGGTACTGGAGCGCCGCGAGGTGATGACTGCCGAGATCACGGATTTCCGGCTGTTGAATGACACCGGCACCTCCAGTACCGACGAGCTCACGAGCGATCCGCGCTTGACCGTGACGGTCGATGGCGACTTTCCGGGCGGTACCGTCGAGGTCGAATTCGACCACAATAACAACCAGGCCCGCGAAGCGTTCACGATCTTCGCCCTGCCAGGTGACAGCCAAATCTACAATCCGGCCACGACCGATCCGAATCTGGAGACGTACACCGGCGAGGTCACAATCCACTACCGGTACGTCGAATACGACGGTTCGCATCAGCAAGTGTCGGCGGGCGCCTGGACCCCATTCGCCTTCTCCTTGGAACATCCGCCGGAGCCTGAAATCGACGTGCAAGACAGTTCGGCGGTCAGCCTCGGGGATGGAGTCGGCCTCGTCGGGTATGGCGACACACCCGTTGGCACGCCGCTCACGAAGACCTTCACCATTCACAACATGGGCGAAGCGGCCCTGACGATCGACACGAATTCTTTCAACACTCCCGCGGGGTTCACCGTCACGCAGTTACCCAGTTCTTCCGTGCCGATCGGAGGACAAACGACCTTCGCAGTGCGACTCAACGCGACCACGCCCGGCGTATTCACCGGCCAGCTGTCGTTTGCGAGTAACGACAGCGACGAGAATCCCTATAACTTCGACCTCAGCGGGCAGGTCCTTAATCTTCAGCCCGAGTTGACTGTCAGGCTGCCGAGCAATGCCATCGTCGAACAATACAACACGGTGGATTGGGGAACGACGCAACAAGGGACTTCCCGCACGCTAACCTTGACCATTCATAACGATGGAACAGCTCCCTTGACCCTCGACCCGAACTCCGTGGCAATGTCCAGCGGGTTCACGGTCGTGACTCCCTTCGCATCGTCGCTCCCAGCGATCAGCGGCCAGACAACATTCGTGGTCCGCTTGGACGCCGAGCAGCCCGGCAGCTATTTCGGATTGTTGTCGTTCAACAATGGCGATGCCGACGAGAACCCCTTCACGATTGGCATCACGGGTTTGGTGCTCGGCGGCGGCTATACCGGCCAGAACATCGATGTCGTCGGTTTGAACTTAGTGAACGACACAGGGGTTTCAACGACTGACTATGCGACCTACGACCCGCGCCTGGCCGGCACAGTCGAAGGAGATTTCGCGGACGGCAAAGTCGAAGTCCAGTTCGATCATGACTCGGACGGCCTGGTGGACGGTTTTGTCACCGTACTGCAAAGCGGCGGCGCATTGGCCTATGACCCAGCCCTCGCCGCACCAGAGCTGGCAACCTACGTCGGTCCCTTGGCGCTGCGCTATCGCGTTGTACCACAGACAACCCAGGGCGTTATCACTTCCATCGGCGAGTGGTACGACTTTCCGCTCGAATTGCTGGCGCGACCTGCGGCCGGCAATCTGCGCGTTATCGAGATTGGCCTCGTGAACGACACCGGCTCGTCGACGATCGATAAGCTGACCGTCGATCCGTCGGTGTATGCGGTTGTTTCGGGCGACCTTCAAGGCGGCTCCGCGCGGATCGAATTCGATCACGATGGTGATGGGCTCGTGGAAGGCTCGATCGCGGTGACCAACAGCACCAGCGAATTCACCTACAACCCGCGGTCGGCTGATCCAGCGTTCGGTACCACCTACGCCGACATTGTGCTCAGCTATCGGCTGCTCAAGCTGGACGCGGCTGGCGCCACGCTGGCCACGGGCGGCTGGGATACCTTTCGTTTCACCACCGAAGAATTGCCTCCGTCGGATTGGACGGTGACCGACTTCGGGCTCGTGAACGACACGGGCGAAAATACGTCGGATGGAATTACTTCGGACCCGACGCTCGAAGGCACCGCGACCGGCAGCGGTTCGTCGGATCCGATGCCCCTGGGCATGCCGCTGGCCTGGATCGAGTTCAATACCGATCAAGACCCGGAGCCAGATGCCACCGTTGCAACCGATGACAGCGGCCAATTCACGTTTACGCCTTCCGTTGCGGCTTACGATCAGCCCCTGGTGATACAGGCCCGCGTGAAGCGTTGGAACACTGCCTACAACCAGTTCCAGATCGGTGCCTGGTCGGACACGAGCATTACGGTCCAAGCGCCGCCCGCTCCTGCCGTCGAGAACTTGCGGCTGGTGAATGACACCGGCACCGTCACCGATGATGAGCGGACGCGCGACGCCACGATCGCCGGACGCATCCAAGGCGGCATTGGCTCGCTACTCGTGGAATTCGATCTCGACGGCAACGAGGCGCCTGA
>JAKEHX010000606.1 GCA_022614795.1 Planctomycetaceae bacterium
GGCCAACTGCTTGAGTTCGTCGTGGGCGTTGGCCACGACCACGCCGCGGAAGCCTTGCTGGAACAGCGCGAGGTCATTGGCCGTATCGCCGCAGACAATCACCGAGTCCGCGCCGATTCGCCACGCATCGGCCAACTGCCGCGCGGCGGTCCCCTTGTTGATTCCACGCGGCAGCACATCGAGGTGCTCGCGTGAGCTATAGACAATCTCACACGCCAGGTGGAAGTGCCGGAGCAAGGCGTCGATCGCCGTCAGCTCGTCGGCCGTGGCATCCATCAGGAAATAGCTGACCTTCCGGCCGGCTTGGAACTCATCGGGTTGGAGCGTCAGGCGCGGAAATTCTGCTAGTGACCGGCGCACGGCGGCAGCGTCCCAATGTGGCGGCGCAAGCGTGGGCAAGACCGCCGGCCAGTCCACCAGTTCGCGGCCCGTCCGAAAGCAGCGGATTTCGGTGCCCACGCCGCCGATGATGGCGTCCGGCTCGGGCAAATCGGTAGCGGCCACGCTCGCGCGGACTGACGCGTCGAACCGGCCGCTGGCATAGACGAGCGCCACGCGGCTCCTCGCGCGCTCGTACCACCGGGCGAATTGGGCCAGCGCGGCATCGTCGCCTAGCAAGGTGCCGTCGAGGTCGCTTACGACAAGCTGCCGGCGGTCCATAAGAGCGGTTCCTTGCCGACCGCCGGGGCGAGCAGTCCGCGCCGCGCAGCGACACGGCGGCTGTCGGTTTGCGTGTCGCGCTCGACCTCGCCGAAAACGCCGAGCAGCTGCTGGGCGATGCCGGTCCAGGTAAAGCGGGCGCGGGCCTTCTGCGACCCGTACTTGGCCAGCTGGTCGGTCACCTGCTGGTATTGGAGCACTTCCAGCAGGGCGTGGCCGAAGGCCTCGGTGTCGTTGGGGTTGGCGTAGAGAGCTTCCAGGCCCCAGGTGATTTGTTCCCACAAACCCCCCTCGGTCGTCAGCACCGTCGGCGTGCCGCAGGCCATCGCTTCGACCGCGGTCATGCCGAACGGCTCGTAACGGCTGGAGAGAGCGAAGACATCGGCGGCCCGGTAATAGTCAGCCAGATCATCATCCGGGATATAGTCGCCGAAAATGACCCGCTCGGTGAGACCCAGCTCCGCCGCCAGCTGCTTGAGCGCGGCGAGTTGTTCCAGTTCATCGGGCGTGGGCTGCGTCGAGCCGGCGGCCAGGAACAGCTTTGCATCCTCAAGCCGCTGGCAGACGGGGACCATGGCCCGGATCAGGAGGTCGTAGCCTTTGTTGCGGGCCATCCGCCCGAGGGCCAGGACGATGCGGCCCGACAGACCCAGCTCGCGCTTGAGCGTTTGCCGCGTGCTGAGTGAAACTGGAAAAAACCGCGTGTCGTCGTAGCCCGGCGGCACCACCTCGATCTTGCCAGGCGGAACATCGTACGGCGGGCCGCACAGCACGTCGCGCTGCTGGAGCGTCGTGGCAATGAGCGTATCGCACTCGTCGTAGATCGCCTTTTCGTCCCGAATGCGGCGGCTGAAGTTGAATCGCTGTTCCTTCTCGTCATCGGTACCCGGCATGTTGTCGCGTTTCCACGAGCCGATCGAGTGGGGCGTGTGGAGGTGCGGGACCGCGAGGCGATTGGCCAGGGCCTGGCCCGCGAGGCCGGCGTCCCAATAATGGCTGTTGATGAATTGGTAGCGGAGGCGGTGCTTGCGGACGAAGCGCTCGGCGCTGGCCACCAACTCGGGAATCGAATCGCAGAGGGTTTCTTTGGGAATGAAGTCGTTGCCGCCGCACGGAAAGCGGAGCAATCGCACGCGCGGAGCGACAATTTCCTGGGCCGGGCGGTCGTCGAACTGCCGCGTCAGAATATCGACTTGCCAGCCCATCCGGGCCAGGCACTTTGAGAGTTCCAGGACATACACGACTTGGCCGCCGGTGTCGGGCTGGCCCAATTCGGGCTGAGCCGAGACATAGCCGTGGGTCGAGATCATCATTATTCGTTGCTGGGCGCGGGGGGACATGGCTACTCCTTTGCTCGAGACAACTTCCAGATGACTGCCGAATGGCCGGGACGACGGCCGGGACGCCGCAAACGGCGGGCCATCGCCCGGAGGGGCAACAGTGCCCGCTTGGGGGACGAGCAAAGCCGATTAGTCCGTGTACGAACTATTTGATGACCTCATACCGGGGATTGTCAAGCTGAGTTCACCCGCCCTCAGGCCGCGGGCCAACGGTTCGCATCGCCGCGGCCGGCACCGGTCCTAGGCCGGCGCGACAGGACTACTGGCAGGCGGCTGTGCTAATTAGCAGGCGGTCTGCGCGGGGCGAAGTTGATCTTCTCGATCAGCTTGATCATCTGGCCGTCCGGGCCGATGTCGCCGGAGACGGCCGTAATGGCGCGGATGACGTACTCGTACTTGAGATTGTAGTCGCAGTCGAGTTCGACCTCCGCCGCCTCGGCGAGGCTTCCCTGGCCAATCTGGCTGGCGATGAACTGCCGAAGCGCCGTCCACCGATCGTCGCCCGGGCCGGTGAAGGCTTGCTGGGCCATGGTCATTTCCAAGAGGTCCCCTGCCGCGTCGGCCCGCATCCGCAGCGTGAAACGCTCGGGCGATTGATTGGGATCGGGCTCGCCCGCTTCCGCAGCCACCAGAGGCATCTTGATCGCGAAGTCACCTTCGGCGCTGGCCACCTTGAGCGTCAGGCAGAAGAAGATCAGGAGCTGAAACACGATGTCGATCATGGGCGTCATGTCGATCGGCACCTTGTCGGGCAGCCCGCGGCGGCGGATGGGGACGGACATCGGATTTCAGATTTCGGATTGCAGATTTCAGATTTGGATCAATACTCTGACTCAACCCGGGCACGTAACGTGAACCGCTCGAAGCCGATGTCCTGGCAGACCTGGATAATGTCCTGCACGCGGCCGGTCTGGGACTCGCGATCGGCGCGGATGATGATCGTGGCCAGGGCGAGCTTGCGCTTGCGCTCGGCTTCGGTGGGAGCTTGCGACTGGAGGATGTAGCGCTCGTTCTTGAGCAGCGGCCGGATCGATTCGGCGTCGGCGTAGTATTCGCCGCCCATCAGAATTCGGCCGTCGCCGACCATCTGGATGGTGATCGGCGATTCGAAGGCCGTTTCTGGCGGGCGGGCGAGCACACTCGCGGGGAGCTGCACGTTCTGATCCTGATCGGCCGCTTCAAAGTTGATCACGATCATGAAGAACGCGATCAACTGGAAGGTCATGTCGATCATCGGCGTGTAGTCGAGCTCGACGTAGTTCGCTCCGCGGGCTTTGATTTTCATGGCCGATCTCGGAACGCCACAGAGGGCGTTCCCTACAGCGCAGATTACTTCCGTCCCCGGCTTTCAAATCGGCTCATCAGGTTACCCGCTTGCTGGCCGGTTTCCATGACGAGGCGCGTGAGGCGATTCTTGAGCAGGTTGAAGGCGATGATCGCGGGAATGGCGATCACCAGACCCACCAGCGTGGTGATCAGGGCCATCGAAATGCCGTCGGCGAGCTTGGAAGGTTTCGGCTGGGTGTCGCTGCTGGCGATTTGCATGAACGAGAGCACCATGCCATCGACCGTGCCCAAGAGGCCGACCATCGGGGCGATCGTGCCGACGAGCGACAGGAAGCTGAGGCGATGTTCGAGCTTGAGGTTCTCGTCCTCGCCCACCTGGCTCATCGCCGATTCGGCCTTTTCGTAGCCGATTTGGACGTTTTGCATGCCGGCGGCGAGCATCTGGCCGAGCATCGAATCGTCGTTCTTGGCCAGGTCGAAGGCTTCCTGGAGCTTGTTGTCGTTGAGCTGGGCTTCGAAGGCCGCGGCCAGGTGCGGCGGGCAGACGGCGTCGCGCCGCAGGCCCATCAAGTTCATCACCAGAAAAGCGACGAACGTAAACGAGATCACCAGGAACGCCAGCGTGTAGCGAATTCCCAGGGCGTCGAAGAAGAATTGCAGCCAATTCTTCTGCTTGGGCTTGTCGTCGCCGTTAGTCACGCCGGGCGTGGGAGGCGCCGCCTCTTGACCGTAGGCCTTCGCTTCGCACGACGAGACAATGCGGACGGTCTCGGTGATCGCCAGGACGGCAAAGGACAGGGCGAAGACCGCGGCCCAGAATCGGACGCTAGTAACCGACTGCATGAAGAACTCCGTGGGACGGATTTTCAATCCGTCCATCATTGGGGACGGACTACAAGTCCGTCCTGCGACTTGGGACGGATTGGAAATCCGTCCTACGCGCC
>JAKEHX010000607.1 GCA_022614795.1 Planctomycetaceae bacterium
CGAGTGCGCCGCGATTCGGCGGCGTGCATCGCAGTTTGTCGAAAAATCAGCGGAAATTGTGCAGCTAGCAGACTCCGAAATCGATGCGTAAGCCGTGGGCATCTGGACTGTCGTTTGGGTGTTCGTATGCGACCACGGTTCTCCATTCTTCAGATGCTCGAACTGGCGGCAATAATCGGATTCATACTTGTAATGAATACGCTGGCATTGCCTGGACGAGCAATCGCGTTACGTCCTTATCCTTTAATCGCCGTTGGCAGCCTAAGTGGCCTCTTCCTAGCCTTTCGAATGGGAAGCGGGCGAAACCTGATTTCGTTCATTGGTCTGGCTGCCATTTGGACGGTGGCATTGACGCTACTCAACTTGATAGTGATGGGGGCGATTGTCGCTGGGCGATTCGAGGAAAGTCACTGGTCGTACTGGACATACCAGTGGCCCAAACTGCTGATTTCAATTGGTCAGGTTACCTTTTTCTCGGTCCTATTCAGTGCGCTGCTTGCAGCTGCGGGTTATTGGACGAGGAGGCTCTACGTTCGAGGAATCAACCGAGAAAAGTGATAGTCATTTCGTCTCTGCGAGGAGCTCACCTCAAATGGTATTCACAAGCAATGCCCGACACCCCCGCCCAACTCGGTTACCGCTGGCCCGCTGAATGGGAGCCGCAGGCCAGCGTCTGGTTGTCGTGGCCGCGGAACCCGGACACGTGGCCCGGCCATTTCGAGCCCGTGCCGGGAGAGTTCGCGCAGTTTGTCCGCCTGATCGCCGAATACGAGCCGGTCAACATCCTGGCGGGCGGTGCGGAGGTGATGGCCCAGGCACTGGCGCTCGTCGGCGACCTGGCGAATGTCACGCTGCACGACATTGCGACGAACGACGCCTGGTGCCGGGACCATGGGCCGACGTTTTTGCAACCAATTCGCGCGGATGGCAAGGGTTCAGGGTTCAGGGTTCAGGAGAGCAAGGTCGGAGGTCAGAGGTCAGACGTCGGAGATACGTCGGAGAATGAAACGTCAGGACCGCGCTCAGTACTCAGTACTCAGTACTTAGTACCCAGTACTGAATCTGCGAACCGCGAACACTCCCAAGCCCCTCGTCCCCGGCCCCTAGCCCCTAGCCCCCAGTCCCTAGCCCCTGCTTTGGTCAACTGGGACTACAACGCCTGGGGCGGCAAATATCCGCCGTTCGAACTCGATAATCAGGTTCCCCTGCGGATTGCCGAAATCCAGCGCCGCCGCGTCTTTACGCCAGGCATTGTGATGGAAGGGGGCGCGATCGAAGGGAACGGCCGCGGTACGATTTTGACCACCGAGTCGTGCCTTTTGAACCCCAATCGCAATGCCAATCTCTCGCGCGAGGATGTCGAGCGGTATCTGCGTGACTATCTCGGCGCAAAAAAAATCCTGTGGCTGGCGGGGGGCGAGATTGCCGGCGATGACACCGATGGCCACATCGACCAGATCGCCCGCTTTGTCAATCCAACAACATTGGTCTGCTCAATCTGTGACGATTCGGCTGATGAGAACTACGGCCCCACGCAGCAAAACCTGGTCGAGCTGCAAGTCATGTCCGATCAGGATGATCGGCCGCTCGAGGTCATTCCGCTGCGCTTGCCGCGGGCGCTGTTTTGCGACGGCCAGCGTCTGCCGGCGGGATATGCCAATTTCCTGATCGTGAACGGCGCGGTGATCGTGCCGCAGTTCGGCGATCCGGCCGATGACGAAGCCCTGCGGACGCTGGCCCCGCTCTTTCCCGACCGCGACGTCCGCGGCTGCCCGTCGCTTCACCTGATCTGGGGCCTCGGGTCGTTCCACTGCCTCTCGCAGCAAGAGCCGCTTGCCTAACTCCGCTTGGCGGCGACCGAGCGGCTGACGATTTGCATTGGCGGCAGCTCGATTGTCCCGCGCCAGACATGCCCGTCGCCCGGCGGCTTAAGCTCGGCGGCGGGATTCACAGTAAAGGTGCCCGTAAGGAAATAGTGGTTGGGATCGTCGTCAGTGACCGTCCACATTCCGCTCAAATAGGGGCAAATTGCCATGCCGCCGTCCCGACGAATGCCGTACGGCGTCGTGCGCAATCGGATGGTTGTATCCTTGGGAAACGACATCCACACCGAACCGGGCACTCCTCCGCTGAATGCAAACGGCTCCGAAGGGATCTCGTGCTTGTCCTTGTCCAGCATTTTGCACTGAAGCCCGCCCTTGTATTCCGGGCGAAAATCGTGCCTGTCCAGCTCGCAATAAACCTGGAACTCAGGGTGGTACGAATCGCTGGCCTCCTGCAACTCGATGCAAACAATGACGTCGCGCCGGTCCGCGTCGATCACTTTTTCGCATAGCACGAGTCTGCCGCGCAGAGTCTTCCCGAGCTTGTCCGCCACGGGCTTGGACCACTCCCCTGCGGCGATGACCTTCGGGGCATCCGCCGCGGCGGCAGGGGCGGCAGTGGCAGCCAATGCAAGTAGGGCGCTTAGCCCAACCACACCAAGGAGCTTAGACATGAGTAATTCCGGCGATTTGGGTTGTTGAACAGGGCTCCACAAGACACCAATAGGACGAGCCACCCACGGTCCTGGTTTTCGTCAATATTGACTTCCCGAGCCCCGAGCCCCTCGTTCCTCGCCCCCAGCCCTTCGTTCACCCAAACCGCCCCGTCACATACGACTCTGTTTCCTTCAGCTTGGGCCGCGTGAAAATCTCGCTGGTTGGGCCATATTCAATGAGCCGGCCGAGGTACATGAACGCGGTATAGTCGCTCACCCGCGACGCCTGCTGCATATTGTGGGTCACAATCAGGATCGAGAATTCGCCCCGCAGCTCCTGAACCAGGTCTTCGATCTTGCCGGTGGCGATCGGGTCCAGCGCCGAACAAGGTTCGTCGAGCAGCAGCACTTCGGGCTCGCCGGCAATCGCCCGGGCAATGCACAGCCGCTGCTGCTGGCCGCCCGAGAGGCCGAGGGCGCTTTCCCGCATCCGGGCGTGCACTTCGTCCCAGAGAGCGGCCCCGCGGAGGCTCTGTTCGCAGACTGCCTGGATGATCTGGCGATTTCGCTCGCCGTCGATCTTCAGCGGATAGATGACGTTGTCGAAAATGCTCATTGGGAACGGGTTTGGCTTCTGAAAGACCATCCCCATCCGCTTGCGTAGCTCGATGACATCGACCCCCTTGGCGTAGATCGAATCGCCCCCCACGCGCATATCGCCGTCGGTCCGCACGCCGTCGATCAGGTCGTTCATCCGGTTGACACAGCGCAGGAGCGTCGATTTGCCGCAGCCCGACGGCCCGATGATGGCGGTTACCTTCCCCTTTGGCACCGGCATCGTGACGTTGAACAGGGCTTGCTTCGCCCCGTACCAAAGCGAGAAGTTATCGACCTCGACGATCGGCGGCTCGGCGAGCAGCGACTTGTGGACAACCGCCTCGATCGGCTCGCCGCGGGCAATCGCCTCCAGCCGGTTGATCCCCCCGTCAAGCGCCGTCAGCTTGGGGAGCTTGGGACTGGCGGCTTGATCGGGGGATGGGGCTTGCTCGACGGCCATAGGCTCGGGAAACGGTCACATTGGCGTGGGGGCGGCCCTTAATCCTAAACGCTGGGCACAGCAGCGGGGAGGCGGAAGATGGTTAAGAATCGGAGAATCACCCGCGGCTTTGGCGGCAAGTCGCACAACTCGCGGCCACGAGATATATTGCCATTTCGTTCATACTGGCCTCTGACTACCGACTTCCGACCTCCAGCGGACCTAAGCCATGTACCGTGCGACATCGACCCGCCGCCAGTTTCTCGCCACATCAGCCGCCGTCACCGCCGCGGTCGCCATTCCCGCTGGCCTCCGCGCGGAAGACAAAAAGGAGCCGTTCAAAATTTCGCTGGCTCAGTGGTCGCTGCATAAGACGCTGTTCGATAAGAAGCTCGACAACCGCGATTTTGCCAAGACCGCCAAGGAAGATTTCGGCATCGACGCGATCGAGTACGTCAACCAGTTCTGGAAGGACAAGGCCAAGGACGCGGCGTACGTCGCCGAGCTGAAGAAGCGGGCCGAAGATCTGGGCGTGAAGACGCTGTTGATCATGTGCGACGGCGAGGGGAATCTCGGCGATTCGGACGATCAAAAGCGCAAAACAGCCGTCGAGAACCACTACAAGTGGGTCGAAGCGGCCAAGGAGCTTGGCTGCCACTCGATCCGTGTCAATGCCGCGTCAAATCGCCAGCTTTCCTTCCAACAGCAGCAGGAGCTTGCGGCCGATGGGCTCCAGCGGCTTTCGGAATTTGCCCACCCGCACGGGCTGAATGTGATCGTCGAAAATCACGGCGGCTTGTCGAGCAACGGTGCCTGGCTGGCCGGCGTAATGAAGCTGGTCGATCGCAAAAATTGCGGGACGCTCCCCGATTTCGGCAATTTCCGCGTGTCGAATACCGAGGAGTACGACCGCTACAAGGGAGTCGATGAACTGATGCCCTTTGCCAAGGCGGTCAGCGCCAAGAGCCACGACTTCAACGAGGCGGGCGACGAAACCCACACCGACTATTTCAAGATGATGGACATCGTGGTCAAGAAGCACGGCTACCACGGCTATTGCGGCATTGAGTACGAAGGCTCCAAGCTCAGCGAAGCAGACGGCATCAAAGCGACCAAGGAGCTGCTCGAGCGCGTGCAGGAGAAGATGGCGTCGTAGGACAAGCGTCCCGCTTGTCCCTGTGGGTCATGTCAAATTCCACCGGATCGATCACGCAGGCCTTCGCCCGACTGCGCGAAGGGGATGAGGACGCCGCTGCGTTGCTCTGGCAGCGGTACCTTCCGCGACTATCG
>JAKEHX010000608.1 GCA_022614795.1 Planctomycetaceae bacterium
TCGGATGTCCCTTGTTCGATTTCCGCCATTCGTTGTTGTTCTGCGTGAATCTCCCAGGTCCAGCGTCCAGCAAACTCGTTCTCGCTGAGCTGTTCCAAAGTGCGCCTCGCCTCGGCCAGACGCCGCGTCCGCCGCTGGACACTTGCCAATAGCAAACGCCCCTCGACATCGTCCGGACGCCTGGCCAGCAAACGTGCCACCAACGTTTCGGCTTCGATCCAGTGTCCCTTCAGGTATTCGGTTTGTGCATCCCGCAGCCAGCCGTCGAGATCCGGATCGACAGCCGCTTTCGCCGGCAATAGCTCGCGGCGGTTCAGCCAGAACCCGACAATCCAAAACCCTAGCACGCAGACCCAGGTCGCCTGGGAGCTCGCACCAGCCACCAGAACATCCGGCATTGCCGACGGAGCAAACGTTCGCAGCAAGGCGAATTGCACCGCCAGTCCGAAGGCGATTGCCACGGCCAATCCACCCCAGCGGCCCCGCAGCCAAAGCGCGGTCAGGCCGGGCCACATGCAGGTCGTCCAGGACACAGCGCGCATGACGAACGGGCTCCGGCTTCCGTGCCGAATCGGCGAGGCAATCGTCGGTTTCTAGTCGCCGCGAGATTCTACTGCCTCCGATTGCAATGGAACAAGGCAAGTTGAAAGCTGGCAAATAGTTACGTCAATTCCCATCCGGTTAACTTACGTCGCGCATTGCGCTAATAATTGCCCGCTTTTGGTGGCCCGGATTGCGGAGTAATGATTGCTGTAAAGTATTTTGTAACAACACCTTGCGTCATCAGGGTTCGGTTCATAATGCGCTTCATATTATGAGCCGTATTAGCCGAGGCGCTCTGGCTGCCGTTCGGGTGGCCGCAGTCCGGCTTAACTCCGCATCCAATGAGCGGCGTCGATCAACTGCCAAATTGTCCAGACGAACTGCGTGATTGACAGTTGTGCAACTGTCGTGCCATCGTAGCCTCACGCTCATTTCGTCGTCACGCTCCGCGGGATGCGCCCCTGCTCGTCAATGTGCCGCAGCAAGAGGGCTCAACGCGCGGACAAATGGCCTACAGGGCGATTGAGGCGAACCTGGAACGCGATTGCGCTATAGAATCGAGTTCATGCCCATTCGCTCGTTCCTTAGGTTTGCACCGGCTGCGGCAATCGTTTTGCTTGCCGCAGCTTATGTGGCGAGTTACTTCCGGGGTGGTTTTCTCGCTGGTTGCCCGGTTGTGGAGGGATATTTCACATGTACCCTGCATGAAGGCAAGGTTGGACTCTACTACGGAAAGTCCTCGCCCCGAGAGCTGTTTAACTTCACGTGGAGCCCAACTTTTCGGCCCAATCCGCATTTCCACAGCACGCTAATCATACCCATCTCGTGGATCGCCGCGCTCTTGTTCCCCATCGCCGTCCTTGGACTGTTGGGCTGGATACCCGGTGTCAGAAACTCTCAACCTGCCGTTAAATCGAGCGCCAGGGATGGTCCCATCTGAACACGATCAGCCGTCGGCCAGTTCACTTGGCGACCGACTTGCCGCCTTGCGGATCATCGATGCCAATTTCAACCGGGCCGCCGAGGGGCTGCGGGTTGTCGAAGAACATTGCCGCTTTGCCCTCGGCGACCTCCACTTGACCGAGCGCTGCAAACTGCTGCGCCACGATCTGGCCACGGCGATTGTCCACTTGCCGCGGGAACAACTCCACGCCGTGCGCGAATCCCAGATTGATGTCGGCGCCTTTGTTTCGACGCAGACCGAACGCAGCCGCAGCTCGCTGGCCCACATCGCGGCCGCCAATTGGCAGCGGATCCAGCAAGCGCTGCGGGCGATCGAGGAATACGCCAAGTTGCTCGCGCCGGAAATCGCGCCGCGCATCGAAGCCATCCGTTACCAGGCCTATACTCTGGCCAAGGCCTGCACCATCACAGCCGACAGCCAGGACCGCCTGGCCCATGCCCGGCTTTATGTCCTGCTCGACGGCCGCTCATCGGAGTGTGAATTCGCCCTCCGCGCCCAGGAGCTTATTTCGGCCGGGGTCCACATGCTCCAGTTGCGCGACAAACGGCTCGACGACCGCACGCTCCTGGCCCGCGCGCGCCTGCTCCGCCGCATCATCGACGAGCATGGAGCAACGGCCCGCCCGCCCACCACTCACCACTCACCATTCACCACTCACTCTCCGCTCCTGCTCCTCAACGACCGCCCCGACCTCGCCGTCCTGGCCCGCGCCGACGGCGTCCACCTCGGCCAGGACGAGTTGAGCGTGCACGACGCCCGGCAGATTGTTGGTCCCCAGATGCTCATCGGCGTCTCCACGCACAACATCGACCAGGCCCGCCAGGCGGTGCTCGACGGCGCGAGCTATCTCGGCTGCGGCCCGACCTTTCCTTCCGGCACCAAGCAGTTCGACCATTTCCCCGGGCTCGACTTTCTCCGCCAGGTCGCCGCCGAAATTGCCTTGCCCGCTTTTGCCATCGGCGGAATCACCTGCGAAAACCTCTCCCAAGTCCTGGCCACCGACTTTACCCGCGTCGCCATCGGCGGAGCGATTGCAACAACTCACGATGCGCCTCTTGCCGTCGAACAATTCCTGGAGCAATTGGGAACCACGGCCTGAATCGGCGAAACCCTGCCTGACGGACATTCGTCGGCAAAGGCTTACCGCTATTAAGGAGAGATCCCATGCGAATCCGACTCATCGCGCTCGTCACGCTGCTAGCCGCTGCTTGGATCGGCCTGGGCGCATCCACCGCCGCGGCCGAGAAGGCAGTTGAGCCTGCCGCGGAAGGCGAGGCCAGGCTCACCGGCGACTGGAAGCTCGTCAAGTTGGGCGAGGAAGACGCTCCCAAGGGAGAGGCGATCACGCTCAGCGTTTCCGCCGAGGGAAAGGTCTCCGGTTCAACCGGGGTCAACCGCTTCTCCGGCCAACTGGCCAACGAAGGCAAAAAGCTCTTCGGCCCGCTGGCCATGACCCGCCGCGCCGGACTGCCCGAGGCCATGGCCGCCGAAGCCGCCTATACCAAGGCCCTCGGCGAAGCCAACCGCTTCAGCATCAAGGAGGACAAGCTCACGCTGCTGACCGACGACAAGCCGCGGCTGGTCTTCGAGCGGCAGAAGCCGGCGAAAGAGTAGGTCGCACCCTTGATTTAAGGCCTTTGGGGAGCCATTCCTTGCTCGACAGCGTTGCCGGCCGCGCTGACCAGCGCCTTCAGCTGCTCGATCGTTACGTCGAGCAGTTCCGCCCCTCAATTTGGGTCAACCAAAGCCGGATAGGCCCCAAGCGGCTGTTGTGAATTCCCCAACGCAATTAGCGGTTGGCATCATATGTCGCGTGACTAGCCGGCTTCTTACCACTGACCACTGACGACTGACCACTCGTCCTTCTTCCCCGCTCCCCGCTCAGCTACCATGCAGGAGGAGCCCCAGAAGATGAAAATCCTGCTGGCCGCACCGCGCGGCTTTTGTGCGGGCGTGAATATGGCGATCGAGAGCCTGGACCTGGCGATTCAGGCCTTCGGCACGCCGGTTTACGTCTATCACGAAATCGTCCACAACAAGTACGTCGTCGATACTTTTCGGGCCAAAGGGGCCGTGTTCGTCGACGATCTGTCCGACGTGCCCGAAGCGGCGACGCTCCTCTTCTCGGCTCACGGCGTTTCGCCTGAAATCCGCCGCATCGCCCGCGAGCGGAAGCTCCACGCCATCGACGCCACCTGCCCGCTCGTGACCAAGGTCCACATCGAAGCAGTCCGCTACGCCAAGGAGGGCTACACGATCCTGCTCATCGGCCATGAGGGGCACGACGAAGTGATCGGCACGATGGGCGAGGCCCCCCAGGCGATGATCCTCGTCGAATCACCGGAAGATGCCGACCGGCTGGAGTTTCCGCCGGGGACGAAGCTGGCCTACCTGACGCAGACGACGCTTTCGGTCGATGACGCCAATCGCATCATCACCCGCTTGCGGGCCCGCTTTCCGCAGATCGCCAACCCGCCGAAGGACGACATCTGCTACGCCACGCAGAACCGGCAGGAAGCGGTGCACATGCTCGCCAGCGCAGCGGACCTGGTGCTCGTCCTGGGGAGCCAGAACAGCTCCAACAGCCAGCGCCTGAAGGAAATCGCCCGGGAAAACGGCATTGCGGCCCATCTGATCGACGGGGCCGGCGACATTGACGACGGCTGGTTCACGGGCGTGGAAACGGTCGTTGTTACGGCCGGCGCAAGCGCCCCCGAGTCGGTCGTCAGCGAGTGCGTCGAATATCTGCGAGCCAAATTCGGGGCGACCGTCGAAGAGCGCACGATCCGCGGCGAAGACGTCCATTTTCCGCTGCCGCGCGAACTGCGGACAATTGGTGCGGCGTAAAGTAAGCTTTATTCGCTCGCATTGCGCGCAGTAGAATCCGGACGGGGTTATCTGATTTGCCTCGGCGTCCGTTGGAGATGAATCATGCCCGCCCGCGGTGCTGCACTGCTACTGACCGCCGTCTTACTGCTTGCGACCGGATGGGTCGGATCCGCGGATGCCGAGATCTGGATCGATCCTGAACCGGCTTTGAGCTGGCAAGATACGCTGGCCTGCCGCCTGGTCGTTGTCGCGAAGTACGAGTCGCACCGGGACAAAGAACTTGTGCTTCGGGTTGTGGAAGTGCTTAAAGGCAAAGCCGATCCGGCGCAGCCTTTGACGGTGAAGTTGGAGCACTTGTATTCGATCGAGACGCGACCCGTAGGCTGGGAGGCATTCCGCAAGGCCGAAGACGATGGAATACCGCGGCTTTGCTACAAGCAACAAATTATCAATCCCGGCGACCTGGTGCCGATGCCAGTCCGCAGTGACTCCCGTCAACCGGCGATCTATTTCTTCCGCGACGCGGCGAAGCCCACACTGCGAGTCAGCGGCCAGGTGCAATCGCCATACTTTCAGAAGGGCTGGCAGCAGGCGCTGGATGGCAAACCGATGGAACTCCTGTTCCGATTGTCGCAACACGTGAACAGCGAGTTAGCGCGCGAAGCACTGGAGGAATTGGGCAAATCGCGCGATCCGGCGTGCCTGGATCAACTATTTGAGTGGAACATGAATCCAGCACCGGAAGGTACTGTAGCCGTGTTTGAGCCTGTCACTTGGCTCGCGCGCCTGGGTGATCACGAAGGCGACATCTATGATCGTGCGCTGACACCATTGTCTTCTGCCGCTCCGGGCAGGAATGAATATCGTTTCGCAATGCTGGGGTTGCTCACGGCGATTGCAAACAAGCTGCGAGCCTGGGACGATCTTCCACGGTTGCTTAACGGCAAATACCCGCCATCAATTCGCCAGGCAGCCCTTGCTGGGCTACGGCGCATTCCCAAACGCGAGGCGGCGCAATTGGCGCTCGACTCTTTGAGCGTCCCCGAGTTGGCGGACCATGCGGCGTGGGCCGTCATCCAACAGCTTCTAGGGGACGACGATTACCGCTTTGGAAAGTACCGCGGACTCGGCGACGATATTTGGCTGATGGACGCAATTCGGGCTGCTCTCCGCGACGACGGAGTACCGGAATCTGCCAAAAAGATCATCCGCGGACACCTGAGTCACCGATTGGCGCCTCCGGAGCCACTTGATTTGGAGGCCTACCGCCGTAATGTGCTCGATCCGCAGGACCGTACCTACCATGGCTGGGCGGATGGTGAGACCGCGAATATGCACCGCCGGGCAAACGAGTTATGCGACCCTCGGATTGTGCCCATTCTGGTCGAGGCGCTGGATAAGAACCCGCGTGCTGCCGCGCACGACAGTTACGCATTGCCGGAGATTCTGTCCCACTATGCGACGATATGTCCCCGCTCGCTGCGCAAGGAACTCGAAGCGCGGGAAATCCCCGCTCGTTTGGCAGCGGCTCCCCGGCATGAACGGAATCATAAGATTCGGCAAATGATGGAGGCGGTCGGCCTCTGGGCTCCCGACGACCGCACTGTCTGGCAGGACGAGATCAAGCAGTGCTTCGACCTGGCCCGAGAGGTGCGCAGCGGAAAACCCGAGCAGCTTGAGGCACTATTCGCCATCACGGACAAGCTGTTCACGAAGCAGCGAGGCTACGCCGCGTTGCCGGCGCTCCTGGAGTGTGACTCTCCCGTGGCGCGCGAGCGATTCCTGGCCTACATCAATAAGGCGAAGGAAGGACGAGTCAGCCAGTGGAACCGCGAACGATATTATGGCGAGCTCACATCGATAGTGTACACGCTGCATCCGCGCCAACGCGAAATGCACGGGGAAATCGTCGTGGAACTTCTCCAAGCTCCTTCGTTGCGACTACGTGCGGCCGGCGTCGAATCGCTTCAATCGGCCTGGCAGTGCGACTTTGATTTCGATCCTGCCGCGTTGGAGGCCGAGCGGACGAAGAAGCTCGCGGATATCGAGCCGCTGCTTGAGCGCCTCGCAACTGCATCGGAACCGCAGGCCCGCGTAATCCTGTTGGCTCGGGCGGGCGTCAGCGTAGTCGGCGAGCCGAATGAATCGTGGCTTCCCACGCTCGTGGAGGCAGCGGGACAGGCGGGCAACGCGGCGCCGCATGCGCTCCGGCTGATCGAGACGATCGTCGGGGAAGAGCGAGCCCGGAAGTTTGCGCACTTTCCTCCCGAACAGCGGCAGCGGGCGCTGAAGGCGTATCTTCAGGACATGGGAAAGTTGGAGAAGTAGGCGATGGTGCATTTCGTTGCACTCATGCACCCTACGGACCTTTCTCTTTCGTCTCTTCCTTCTTCTCGCGCCACACGAAGGCGTGGACGACGAGCATGATCGCGCCGGTCACGAGCAGGCTGTCGGCGATGTTGAAATTGGGCCAGGGATTGAAGATCTTCCACTTGATCTCGGGCCAGCGGAACAGAATCCAGTCGCGCACTCCGTGGTGGTATTCGCTCGCCAGACCGGTGGCATCCCACAGTCCCAGCCGGTCGAACAAGTTGCCGAGGATGCCAGCGGTGACCGCGGCCAGGGCGACGTTCAGCCAGCGGTCCTGGGCCGCCTTGAAGACGAAGAGCCAGGTCAATATGCCCAGCGCCGCCAGAATCGAGAGCGTCGCAAAGAGCCACCAATAGCCCGGGGCCATGCCGAACAACGCGCCGGTGTTGACCGACGTTTCGATCCCCAGGCGGCCGTCGATCAGCCACCAGCGATGCGGGAGATTCTCGTCGCCGCGCCAGCGGGCAAAGTTGGCGGGGTCGCTGTCGTCAACGAAGTGCGATGCCAGGCCGAGCCAGGAGAAGGTGGCCTGCTTGGTCGCCAGATCCGCCGTGCAGCCCAGGATGGCGATCGCGAAAAAGACGACGTAGCGGTTGACTGGCAGATTGACAGGGAGCCGGGCCGCGGCGCTCGCCTCGCGCCCCCCGCGCGGGGCGGAAGAAGTCGACGCCGCGTCCTTATCGGCTGGCGACCTTTTCGGCGCACTTGACACAGTGGGGAGTGTGCGGGAGGACCTGCAAACGGGCCTTGGGAATCCTGGCTTCGCACTCGGTGCAGACACCATAGACCCCGTCTTCGATCCGTTCAAGAGCAGCTTCGATTTGTTCCAGGGCGCTGCCGTCGTGCTCGATGAGGCTGAGCGTAAACTCCTGCTCGAAAGCATCGGTGCCGACGTCGGCCATATGAATCGGCATGCTGGAGAGGTCGCCCGAGGCTTCGCTGCGCGTCTTGCGGAGAGCCGAATCGGCCATCGCCGAGACATCGCCGCGGAGCCGCGCCCGCAGAGTCACCAGCATATTCCTGAATTCCTTGGTCTCGGTCTTCTTCATCATCACGGTCACGCACGTGCCAAAATGAGCCGACAAGCGCCTCCCAGCCGAAGGGCGCATCCATGCGTGCCAGTCCAGCAATCGAGATGCTGGTTATAGCCTTGTTATGATAGGCGAGCCGCAGGCGTGTTGTCAAACTGCCCGTCGGCGAGAATTCTGAAACGAAGATTCAGAAGTTCTTTAGAAAAGAACGCTCTGTTCAAGAAGGATCGGGTTTTCCGGGCGAATTCTCTACGCGGCACTGCTGGGCAAGCCAGCAGTGGCACCCGGCACGCGCGCTCAGTTTCCCACAGGACGAATCGGCTGGGGGTCGAGGACCGAGACGGCCAGGTCGTCGACCCACCCCTCGCCCAGCCCCGTCAGGGCGAAGGTGACCTGCATCTGGCCCGTCTGCCCGACGGCTCGATAGAGCGTCAGCTCGCGCCAGCCTTGCGTCGTGCGCACGCGGTCGCCCAGCTCCGGCCCGCCGACCGAGTCGAACACCACGAGACCATCGAGCGAACCGGTGAGCGGCTTGGGGACGTGGACCCACGCATGCACGCGGACGATCTGGCCCTGGCGGACCGGCACCGGGCTGCTGGTGACCAAAACGACCGGCTCGTCGAGAACGTGCGGCGCGGCTTTGGCATCATCGATCCAGGCCTGCATTCGCAGCGCCGAGCGGCCCGATCGCGGATTCTGGAGCGACAGGCTCACGTCGCACTTCACGCCTGGCGGCGGCCGCCGCTCCTGCCGCCAGCCGGCCCCCAACATCGCGTCGAGCGATTCCATGTCGCCAGCCGCCTGTTCGTTGGGACCGAACTGGCCCTGCTGCATGCGACGGGCGACCTCCCAGTGCAGCGGCAAGCTGGTGAACTGCGCCAGGCAGGGACTGGCGGCGGGTGACGGAAACTCACCTGCCGTTTGTTCCCAGTGCCCGCGCCGCGCCTTGGCCAGCGCCTGCTCGGCCCGCGTGACTGAAACGTGCAGATTCTCGTAGTCGTTCGATTCCAGCTGACGCCGCGCCTGATCGAGCTGCGCGTGCGCGTCGCGCAGCCAGGCGGCGGCAGCAGGTAACGCACGCTCGGCGGCGGCCAGCTCGCCGTCGATCTCTTCAGTCCGCACCAGACGCCGCACCGCAATGTCGTACCGCAGCCGGCCCGCTTCCTGATGGATTTCGGCGAGCGTGCGGCCCAGATGATGCACGGCCAGAGGGTCCTGCGTGATCACCACGGCGGTGGTCAGTCCGGCGTCGTCGATGGCGATTGTCGCTCCGCTGCCGCTATGCGAGATGCGGAGCTGCTTCACGCCCGCGGCCGACACGCGATACGCCCGATCCGAGACGCTCAGGCCCGGGACGGTGACCGATAGCGAGCTGCGCGGCGTCGGCCCGAGCACCAGCTGCTGAGCCGGCGCGTGCTGCGTAATCAAGAGCAAGCGCGAGCGATCGGTCGCCAGCACGCTGGCCTGCACGCTGCCGTCCCCCGCGGCCAGCTCCTCGGCAAACGTCCCCGCCGCAATCCACGGCTGGAGCATCTGCAATTCCAGGTTCAGCAGCTTGAGGGCATCGGTCCGCAGCGAAGCGGGGCCCGTGTCGATCGCCAGCGGCGAATGCGACGAAAACACGAGCCCGCGCGCGCCAGCCGCCAGTGCGCTATAGGCGGCGAGGCGAAGCTGGTCGGGATCAACGTCGTCGTCGGTCGCGGCGCCGCGGCTCAAGAGGGAGAGCTGCTCGGTCAATCGCGCGGGACGCTCGGTGGCGACCGTTGCCCAGAAGGGCGTTCCGGGGCGGGCCAGGCGGGGCCGGGCCAGGAGCCAAGATCGCTGACCGGCCAGCTCCTGACTTGTTCCCAGCGGATTGCGATCAAGAACCAGTAGCGGCGCGATCCGGCTCAGCTCTGCCAGGCCCGAATCGGTCCCCGCCAGCACCAGCCGCAACGGATTGGGCTCGAAGCGGCGAATTTCATCGACCAGCTCCTGCGTGCCGGCGACGTCGCGCGCCGTAAGCCGCGAGCCGAGGCTCCAGCCGATGACCGGTCCAAACGCCTCGAGGTTGGCGGCTTCGTCGCGATAGGGGGGCGGGGCGATGAGCCACAATCCGAGCCGCTGTGCTTCGCGGAGTTCCCTTTCCGACGGCGAGGCGCTCAGCTTGACGACGTTGAACCCCAGCGACTTGAGCCAATCGAGCGGCTCGCCTTGATGCTGTATGACGCGGGGAGCGATCGGCCGCCCATGCACCAAAAGCAGCGAGCCTTGAAGCTGAGCGATCGGGCCGGTGGGCGCGATCGTCGCGCGCTGCGTATTGATGCCGGCGACTGGCGTGCGGGGACCGGCCTGGCCCCGGGCGTCGTCGAGATTCACGTAGCCTTGAATTTCGAGGTCGTCGATCCACAGGTCGATGTTGCCTGGGGCGCTGTAGGCATTGATGACGAGCAGATCGACGTAGGCCTCGCGGGCGTCAAACGACGGGCCAAAGGTCGTGAGGCGGCTGCGCGTCTCCATGGCGAGCAGCTTGTCCACCTCCCCAACGGCGAGCTGCTGCCACTGGCCGACGTCGGTATAAGCGTCGCCGGGCAGGAAGGCGGTGATCGGCTGGCCGGACCCGCGGTCGATACTCCGGGGAAAGACGACGCGGGCCAAGAGCTGCACGTTGGCCCGATCAGCTTTGACGAACACGCTGGGACGGAATTCGGCGATGACCGGGGCCCGGCCGATCGATTGCGTGAGATAGACGAACGTGCCGTTGCCGACTGCCAAGCGGATATGCTCGCTGGCCTGGCCGCCGCGCGACTCGCGATAGGTCCGCTCCTGGGCCAGGAGCTTGACGCCGCAATCGGATGCCTTGAGCGTCCAGGTGGCCTGCGGAGATTCGAAATCGTCGCGATATTGGGCGGCTGCGGGCACCGCGCTCAGGGCGAGCGCCGCGCAAAGAGCGAGCGCCGCCGCCGGCATGACGGCCGATCTCGAGCGGCCCTGCGATTCGACTCGGTTCATTGCGTCTGGGAGCGTAAAACGCCCGAAGTCTGGCGACTTCGGCTACAAGTCTTATCGACCCGGATGTTGCCGAATGGCAACCGCGGCGGCGGATTGTCGGCTTGTGACGCAAGGTGGCCTTGTATCAGGACTTGCGACGAGCGGCCAGATCAGCCGTCGCGGTTTCGCCACGCCATTGCCATTTGGCATCGCACGAAATGCTTGCTATAAGTCCGCTGTTTGCATAGAGTTACGTCGCGGAGGCTGAGCCGCGACCGGCCGGTGGCACGAAGCCTGCTTCCCTCCCTCTCAGTTCGTCGCCACCCGGAGATGCCCATGTCCTCGCCCCGAATTGCTCCTGCCAAAGAAGACCTCCCCAAAGACGTTGCCGACCTCGCTGCCGCCGTGGCGTCGCTCCCGGTCGAGCACCGATCGCGGCTTGAGCCGCTGATGTTTCGCGTGGTGGACAGCACCAAGCGCCGCCGCCGCATCCTCAACCTGGTGCAGGAAGCACTGAGCCAATTGCGGCTGGACATGAAGTACCTGGTTTTCGATCTCGAAGCGACCCGCCGCGAGCGCGACGCTTTGAGCCAGAACCACGACGACGAAAATCCCCAGGGCGACAGCTGAGAAGCTCCTTCGAACTCGCAAGCGTTCAGGCGAAATGTCCTGAAGTCTGGCGACTTCAGCTACGAATTCTCTACGCCAAGAACGCCGAGAGCA
>JAKEHX010000609.1 GCA_022614795.1 Planctomycetaceae bacterium
ATGCCGCCGTGATGCACAAGCGCCGCACACCGCGGCAGGAGCGGCCCCAAAGGTACGTAGGCAAAGTGCCTGACCGTTTTCGGCAATACCGCCGGCACTTGGTCTGCAAAACGCGAAAGCAGGATTCCGCGCCGCCCGAGCCGGCGGCAGGCGTCGACCGACGCCAGAAAGAAGTTCTTCCCAAATAGATTTGCCGATCCCGGTGTAAAGACAATTGGGGGCTCGCCTGCTTCCAGAAAAGCCTCGACGTCGGCCGCCAGCGGCTCGTCGGCCAGCTCGTCCCAGAGGGGAAAGTCGGTCTGGACGATGTTCGGCGGCCAGTCGGCCTGCGGCGGGCCATACCACAGGGGAAACAGGCAGGCCACGCAATCGGGTGAGTGCCACCAGGCGGGAACGCTCGCAATCGCAGATAGACCCAGCTCACGGCGATAGTCGTTCAGGCTTGGCAGAATTGCCGGATCGATGACGTACTTGACGCCAATCCGGTAAATCATCCGCTGGAACCACTTTGGGCCAAACGTCCCGGGAATCCGCGGCGGCTCGATGTCGCTCCACAGCACCGCCGGCTGCAAGTCGACAGTCACCAGCGGCAGGCCCAGTTTCTCGCGGGCCAGCAATGCCCCGAAACCCAGGCAGCTTGAAATCGCGACCGTTTTCCCCGGCACGTAGCGGCTGGCCAGGGCTTCGTACTGTAGCGGCATGGCCGGCCGAATGCCCGACTCATAGACGTGCTGCAAGGCCTTCCGTGGATTCCACAGGTTGGGGTTATTCAGCGAAGCGAGGAATTGCTCGGTAGTCCCCACCTCGACGTAATCGACGCCATGCCGCCTCACCAACTCTTCGAAGTACTGAACGACGACGAACGTGATCTGGTGGCCGCGCTCGCGCAGCGCCAACGCCAGGCCGAGAAAAGGATGGACGTCGCCGGCGCTCCCCATCGGGGAGAGGATGAAGTGCATGGGAAGTGAATGCGGCTCGGGAGGAGCCTCGCCCTCCCAGTCGTCCTACTTACGCCTTGCAAGCAAGAGCGGGCCGCCATACAGCGCCCCGGTATCCAGCTCTTCCTCGATCCGCAACAGCTGGTTGTACTTCACCATTCGGTCGGTGCGGCTGGCTGAGCCCGTCTTGATCTGGCCGGTGCTCAAGGCCACCGCCAGGTCGGCGATCGTTGCGTCCTCGGTCTCGCCGCTGCGGTGGCTGGCGATGCTGGTGTAGCCGTTGCGATGCGCCAGTTGAATCGCCGAGATCGTTTCGGTCAGCGTGCCGATCTGGTTGACCTTGATCAGAATGCTGTTGGCGATTCCTTCGTTGATCCCGCGCTGGAGCCGCTCGGTGTTGGTGACGAACAGGTCGTCGCCCACGAGCTGCACCTTGCTCCCCAGCTTGTCGGTCAAGAGCTTCCAGCCGGCCCAGTCGTCCTCGGAGCAGCCATCCTCGATCGACACGATCGGGTAATTCGCACACCAATCGGCCCAGACATCGACGATCTGCGAAGCTGAATGGGGCTTGCCGTCGATCGTGTAGGTTTTGGCCTTCTCGTCGTAAAACTCGGTCGCGGCTGCGTCGAGAGCAATGCGGACCTGCTCGCCCGGCTTGTAACCGGCCTTCTCGATGGCGGTCATGATCAGGTCGAGGGCCTCGCGATTGCTCTTAAGGTCGGGGGCAAAACCCCCTTCGTCGCCGACGGACGTGTTGAGGTGTTTGTCGTGCAGCACCTTCTTGAGATTGTGGAAGATTTCGACGCCGCACCGCAGGGCGTCACTGAACCGCTGGAAGCCCAGCGGCATTACCATGAATTCCTGCAAATCGACCGAATTGTCGGCGTGCGCCCCGCCGTTGATGATGTTCATCATCGGGGCCGGCAACAGGTTCGCCCCCGCCCCGCCGAGATAGCGATAGAGCGGCTGCTGGCAGAAACTGGCAGCCGCTTTGGCCACGGCGAGCGACGTGCCCAGAATCGCATTGGCCCCCAGGTTTTTCTTGTTCGCGGTGCCGTCCAGCTCAATTAGCCGCTGGTCGATGCCAATCTGATCGACCGCGTCCCAGCCGGTCAGGGCGTCGGCAATCGTCGTATTGACGTTTTGCACCGCCTGCGAGACCCCTTTGCCGAGATAAACGGCCTTGTCGCCGTCGCGCAGCTCCCAAGCCTCGTGCACACCAGTGCTGGCCCCGCTGGGGACAGCGGCGCGGCCAAACGACCCGTCGGACAGAGTCACTTCCACTTCGACGGTGGGGTTGCCGCGGCTGTCGAGAATCTGGCGACCGTGGACGCTGGCGATAAGGCTCATGGTAGGAAGGGGTCAGGGGTAGGGGGTCGGGAGGGCGAGGCTCCTGCCGAGCCGAGAGTTCAGGGTTCAGTACTCCGTCGGGCGTGAGCCGGCAAGGAAGCACCAAGTACTATGTTGTACCGTATGCGTCCTGTTGCCGATACTTAGACGGCCGAGGTGATGGACCGCCGGCGGCGCATTTCGCGCGACTGGTTGCACGGGGCCGGCGTGGCTGCGGCCAGCGGCCTGGGACTTGTAGATTTGGTGTCGTGCATCGTTACGCAGTACCGCTAATGTGGGCGTCTTGACCGCCCTGCCCCCTTCCATTACTTAGGTGAATGATGAGTGAAGAGTCGCGCGCTGCCGGGCCGCGCGTCTCGGCTGTTTATCTGCCCCGGCTGTTGAGGTATCTGACGTGACGATCATGCGAGTGGGCACGAACCAGAAGTACTCCGACGGTTGGGAAGCGGCGTTCAGCGGGAAAAAGGCGGCGCGCAAGGCGTCCGCGAAAAAAAAGGCCCCAGCCAAAAAGTCGAAGAAGTCGAGGAAGTAGGCAAAAGGAGGCCAGTAACATGCAGATTCATCTCCGCTATTGCGCCGCCTGAGGCTACGAGCCGCAAGCTGTCAGTTTGACGGCCCGCCTGCTCGAGCGGTTTAAGCGCCGCATTGCCAGCCTGGAGCTGGTGCCGGACAAAGGGGGCTGCTTCGAGGTAACGGTCGATGGCAAGTTGATCTACAGCAAGCTCGCGACCGGCAACTTCCCCAATGAGGAAGAGATTGAAGCCGAAGTGGCCCGGCGGCTGAAATAGTCGATTGTCGCCTCTCGCTCCGCAAGAGCGCGCCCTTTCGCGGAGCGAGAGGCGACTCTACATACAAGCGGGCATTCGTGGTACGCTCCTCCAGCCGCACTGGCGCGGCGGGGAGCGCAAGCGTATGCAAATCACATTGGCAAGACCTCTGTGCCGGCTGTTGGGAGCGGCCATTTTTTTGGCGGCTGGACTATTGGGTTCTTGTGGACTAGCGCTCGGCCAGACGCCGGTTGATGTCACGGGATACGATAAGGCCTGCACAATACGAATTGGGCACGATGGCAAGGGCCTGGTCGGTGCGAATTGGCCGGCCGGAAATGGGCTGACGGCGTCCCTGGCTTTGGATGTCACCGGCCAGGCCGGCCTGGTCCGCGAATTCGGGCTGCTTGAGGTAGCCGGCAACCGGCCGATTCTCTCGAATGTCGATCCGACCTGGTTTCTGACCACTGGCGAGCGGCGGCTCGCGCCCGAAAAACCGCCTGAGCAAAAGTGGGAAGTCTTCTTCGACAACCCGCACCAGCGGCCGCACAAGGTGTTTGCCTCTCAACTCGACCTCAAGCAGGTTCGCGTCACCGGCAAGGGCTCGCGCGCCAAGATCAGTATCAACACGCTGACGATCGGGCCGTTCTCTGGCTCGCTGGAGTTCACCTTCTATGCCGGTTCGGGGCTCGTGAGGATGGATGCCGTCGTCGAGACGAAAACGGATGGCCTGGCGATCTTCTACGATGCAGGACTGATGGCCCGGACAAGCGTAGTTGATCGCCTGGCCTGGATGGACACCGAAGGCCGCGTGCAACGGGTTGAAGAGGCCAATGCGAAATCGGCCCGCCCCGTCAACGTCCGGCATCGCACCATCATTGCGTCCGACAACGACGAAGAGATGTCCGTCGCCTGCTTCCCGCCGCCGCACCAATTCCAGTTTCCCCGCGACTACTCGTCCAACCTGGGCTTCGTCTGGCATGGTAGGGGCTACCAAGGCCAAGGCGACAAGTTCGGCTTCGGCATCCGCCAGAACAAAGACGGCGGCGGCAACTTCGTTCCCTGGTTCAACGGCGTTCCCGGCGTCAAGCATCGGCTGGGAATGTTCCTGCTGCTGACGCCCGGAAACGCTGAAGCGGCTTTGAAGGAAACGCTGCGCCTTACCCATGGCGACCGCTTTCCCGAACTGCCCGGGCATCTGACGCTCACCAGCCACTACCACATGGCGATCGCCGTCACGGCCATGGAGGAAAAGAAACGCGGCGTCGTTCGCAAGGAGCCGCCGGATTATCTCGGCATGTTCAAGGAAATGGGCGTAAACATCGTCCACCTCGGCGAATTTCACGGCGACGGCCATCCCAAGGACCCTGGCCCGCTCCGGCTGCCGGAAATGAAGGCGATGTTCGACGAGTGTCATCGCTGGTCGGACGAGCGGCTGCTGCTATTGCCGGGCGAAGAGGGGAACGACCACCTGGGCATGAAGATCCAGGGGCAGCATCCCGGCCATTGGATGTGCCTCTTTCCGCGGCCCGTCTATTGGACGATGGTCCGCGGCGACGAGCAGCCGTTCGTGGAAGAGGTGCCCGAATATGGCCGGGTCTATCACGTCGGCAGCCGGGGCGACATGATCCGCCTGTTGAAGGAGGAGCGCGGCCTGGCGTGGACCGCTCATCCGCGGATCAAGGCCTCGAGCTGGACGCCCGACGCATTTCGCCACGAGGATTTCTTCCTGGCCGAATACTGGCTGGGCGGAGCGTGGAAGGCGATGCCGGGCGACCTGTCGCGCGAGAAGCAGGGCGAGCGCGTGCTCAACCTCCTCGACGACATGGCCAACTGGGGTCAGAAAAAATACATCCTTGGCGAGGTCGATGTCTTCAAGCTCGATCACACGCACGAGCTGTACGGCCACATGAACATCAACTACGTGCGGCTCGACAAGCTGCCCAAATACACCGACTCGTGGCAGCCGGTGCTCGACGTCCTTTCCCGCGGGCAGTTCTTCGTGACGACGGGCGAAATCCTGCTGCCGCAATTCACGGTAGGGGGCCAGCAAAGCGGCGATGTGCTCAAGCTGGGTACCGATGGCCGGCCGGAACTGCTCGTCGAAATGAAATGGACCTTCCCGCTGGCCTTTGCAGAGGTGATCTCGGGCGATGGCAGCAAGGTCTATCGCGAGCGGATCGACCTGGCCGACACGCCGTCGTTCGGCACGCAGATGCTGAAGCTGACGCCAGAGCTGGCGGGCCGCAAGTGGGTCCGCTTCGAAGTCTGGGACATCGCCGCCAATGGCGCCTTTACGCAGCCGGTGTGGCTGGAATAGCCGTAGCAGAACTCGCCAGAGTTCCGGGACAACACGCCACCATTCCGGAAGTCTGGCGACTTCCGCTACAGGCGCAGACATCTCTCATCATGCCCAGCACGATTGCCGTCCTTGATTTCCTCGCCACGGCTGAAAAGCCGCGGCCCAAGGCCGTGTGCATCCTCTTCGGCGACGAGCCATTCCTGAAGCGGCTGGCGATGAATGAGCTGCGCAAGCTGGTCGTCGGGGACGACCGCGAAGTACCGGTCACGACGCACGACTGTGAAGAGGCGATGCCGCAGTGGCGCGATGTGGCGGATGAAGTCGCCACCGTGTCGCTGTTTGCTGGCGGTGCGCCGCGGCTGGCGGTGCTGGAGCGGGCCGATGGCTTCGTCACGGCCAATCGACAGCGGCTGGAGGAATATGTCGCCAAACCGAAGTCGTCGGGCGTACTGCTCATGGAAGTCGATGAATGGCCGGCCAATACGCGGCTCTACAAGGCGGTCGATCAATCGGGCCTTCAGATCAATTGCCGCCCGCCGGAAAAGCAGCAGGGCAAAACAAAATCGCTCGACGAGGCGGCCGTCGTCAAATGGATCGCCGGCTGGGGCAAATCGCAGCACCAGGTGTCGCTCGAGAAGGACGCGGCCCAGCTCCTCTTGGACCTGACCGGCCCGTCGTTTGGCGTGCTCGATCAGGACCTGGCAAAGCTCGCCCTATTCGCCAAATCGGGCCAAAAAGTGACCGCCGACATGGTCCAGCAAATCGTCGGCGGCTGGCGAACGAAGACCACCTGGGACCTCGTCGATGCTGCCGCCGCGGGGGACGCCGGCGAGGCCCTGGTCCAGCTCGACCGATTGCTCCAATCGGGCGAGCATCCGCTGGCGCTGGTCGGCTCGATCTCCTGGTCGCTCCGCCGCTATGCCGCCGCCACCCGCATCTTCCAGCAAGCCGAACGCCGAGGCGAGCGGATGGGCCTGAAGGATGCCCTGATGCAGGCGGGCGTGCGCGACTGGCCCTTTGGAGCGCTGACCAAGACCGAGGACCGTCTCAAGCAGCTCGGCCGCCACCGGGCCGGCAAAATCTACCGCTGGCTATTGGAACTGGACCTCTCGCTCAAAGGGACGCACTCGGCCGACGACCGGGCCCGCTGGGCCCTTGAGCAACTGATCCTGAAAATGGCCAAGGCGCCTGCCCGGGCCGCGGCACTAGCCTGAAAATACCCTACTGCCGGAACAAGCTTGACATTGGGCCGAATGAGGCGTGACAATATCGCGCTACAATTCAGTTCGTCACCCGCACTGTTTGGAGGGGCCGCATCATGTCCACTCGTATTCTCCTGGGGCTGAGCATTTTCGCGCTGCTCTTGATTGCCACGGCGTATGCCGCCGATGCCGTGAAGCTCGACGGCATTAACTGCGTGGTTCAGGGTACAAAGCCCGCGAAGGCCGAGACTGGCGTCGATTACAAAGGGGGCAAGGTTTATTTCTGCTGCATGAATTGCCCCAAGGCATTCGCAGCCGACACGCCGAAGTTCGCCGCCAAGGCCAATTACCAGCTCGCGGCCACCAAGCAGGCCAAGCAGGTGAAGTGCCCGCTTTCGGGCGAAGACATCGACGCCTCGCAAAAGGTCAAGGTAGGCGCCGTCGAAGTCAACTTCTGCTGTGATATGTGCAAGGGGAAGACCGAAGCCGAGAAGGACCAGGTCGCGTTCTTGTTTAACGACAAGACGTTTGACAAGGCGTTCAAGGTGGGCAAGTGAGCTGCCCGAGCCTGTAGCCGAAGTCGCCAGACGATGCAGCGGCTATGTCGCGATAGCACTTGCCTGCTATCGCGGCTTGCACTTGACGCACCCCGCGGCCGCTGATACTTACCGCCCCTGCTCAGAATTCTGAGCAGTTCTTCTCAAGTTTCCGGGCGAGTCTGCCGTGCTGTGCGGGCGGGGACATTCCGCGCTGGGCGTGCTTGCAGTGACAAGCCTTCTCGCCGCGCGCGCCGCACTCGCCCAGGCGCCGGTCATCCAGTTTCCCACCACGCCCTCGCCGCCGGCCAGCAGCGTGCCGGCCAATACAGTCCCGTCGCTCAATCGAGCGCCGGGCGCGATCTCGCAGCCCACGCTGGGCGCGGGATCTCCCTACGGCAGCTTTCCGACCGGCCAGCCCGTTCCCTTCGATCCGTATTCGGCATCAGGTTCCTCGGCTTACAACTTCTGGGGCACGACGCCGCCATCGAACTCGGCGGGCGTCTTTGCCCAGCCGCCGACCAGCCCTTATGCAGCGACCAGCCCACTCGCTCCGCCGCCGGCGAGCCCCTATTTCGGTCCCGGCCTTGCGCCGCCCCCAAGCGGCACGGGCCAGCCGGCGGTTCTCTTTCCCGATGGCATGTTCACCGATCCACAGTGGGACCTGAGCCAATCGATGCGTTTCATACAGGACCTGCGGTTGCGCGAGACCTATGTCGCCGGCGGCAAGGACGACACCGACCTGGGAATTAACGACATCGAAGCGGCGGTCACGTTCACGCTGCCGAACTTCCTCACCACCGGCCAGCCGCTCTTCATTTCGCCGGCGTTCGCCTTGCACTTGTGGGACGGCCCGGCCAACATCGACGCCGACCTGCCCCCCGAGGCCTACAGCGCCTACCTCGATTTTCAGTGGGCCAGCGATCCCATGCTCCAACTCGGGGCGGAACTGGGCTTTCGCGTCGGCGTGTACACCGATTTCGACACGCTTAATTCCGACAGCTTGCGACTGCAGGGATTGGCCCTGGGGACGGCTCGCTTGACGCCCGCGTGGATGCTCAAGCTGGGCGTGATTTACCTGGACCGCAACGACATCAAAATCTTGCCCGCCGGCGGCCTCTTGTGGACCCCGACGCCGCAGGTCCGTTTTGACTTCTTCTTCCCACAGCCGAAGCTTTCGGCCTACCTGACGACCGTCGGCCGCTTCGAGGTCTGGTGGTATGTGGCGGGCGAATACGGCGGCGGAGCATGGACCATCGAGCGCGCCGACGGGACCAGCGACCGGATCGACATCAACGACATCCGCATCTCCGGCGGCTTCGAATGGACCGGCCCGCGCGGCCTGACCGGCTTCGTCGAGGCGGGCTTCGTCTTCAAGCGGGAAGTCGTGTACGTCGTCGATCCGGGTGACACGTTCAACCCGGACGATTCGTGGATGGTGCGGGCTGGGATTGCTTTCTAAACACGCGGAAACCCCCAATGAGCGGAAGCGACACCAACCCGAAGCGTCAGCGAGGAGTTCAGGCTGTGCCTCGCTTACGCTTCGCCTTGGTATGGGCGGTCGCGACGTGCTTCAGCATGGTGCTATTCGCCCAGGAATCGCCTCGCCGCCTGCCGCCGCCGGATGTGCCGCTGCAAGAACTGCAAACACCTGTCGGACCCGTACTCGACGGGCCAGCCTTCAGTGGGCCAGCGATCGGGGGGCCGGTCACCGTCCATCAGAATCCAACTGAAGCGGCGCCGTATGCCGGCCCGCCGGCGGGAATCGACGGTCCCGAGCGCCTGCCGCCGATCGAGACGCTGCCCGAAGTCGCGCCGGGCATCGGCCCCGAAGACCTGGCGCCATTCGAAGACAGCCCACTCGGCCCGATCCTGCCTGACGGCGAATACTACGGCGTGCCGCAAAAGCTCTCGCCCTACAAGAACGGCTTTTTCCAGAAGCTTTCGCTCAGTGCCGCCTGGTTCGGCAACAGCGGCGATCCGGAGGACCTGGGGGCGACCGAGATCGAGACGTTTCTCACCGTCGCCCTTCCCGCACCGATCCGCGAGTGGCCGCTGTTGATCACGCCGGGCTACAACGTCGCCTATCTCACCGGTCCCGGCGTCACCGACCTGCCGCCGCGGCTGCACTTTGCCTATGTCGATTTCCTCTGGATTCCCGAAATCGTCCACCGCTACAAGCTCTACCTGTCCGTTGCGCCGAGCGTCCTGAGCGACTTTGAATCCAGCGACGCCGACGCCTTCCGCCTCACCGGCAAGGCCCTCGTGATTTTCGACTGGGTTCCCGACCGCCTCCAACTGGTCGCCGGCGTGCTCTATCTCAATCGCGACAACGTGCGCCTCTTGCCCGCGGGCGGTGTGATCTGTCAGCCCAACGACTGGCTGGAGCTGGAAGCATTGTTCCCCAAACCGAAAGCATCTGTGCGGGTTAATGTCGGCCCAGGATTCGAGGACTGGCTCTTCGCGACGGCCGAGTTCGGCGGCAACACCTGGTCGATTGAGCGGGCCAGCGGCGAGCACGACAAGGTGACTTATCTCGACTATCGCGTCCTCGCAGGGATCGAGCGGCGGCTCAACGGCGGCGCGGGGTTTCGCCTCGAAGCGGGCTACGTCTTCGGCCGCTCAATCGAGTTTGCCTCGGGCGTGGGCGACTTCGATCCTAAGAGCACGGTGCTGATCCGCGGGGCAATCATGTTTTAGACAGCATGTTTTAGACAGCTCACTTCCGCCGCAGCGACAGCACGGTCAGATCGTCGGGCGGGCTGTCGCCGACATAGTGCTGCTCGACTTCTCGGCCGATCGAGCGGACGACGTCCTGAATCGGCGAGCGGGCCAGCTTGACAATCAGCTGCTTGAGCCGCTGGACTCCGAACTGCTCGCCGCGCTTGTCGAACGACTCGACGATGCCGTCGGTCGCCAGGATCATCAAATCGCCCGGCTGCATGGGCACGCTGGGACCGAGTGGATATTCCATCGGCACGATGACTCCCAGCGGCAGGCCGGTCGATTCAAGCTCGACGAATTTGCCGCTGGCCGCCTGATAGACGAGGGCCGGAGCGTGGCCGGCGTTGGAAAACGACAGCTCGTGCCGCTGCGGCGCGAGCAGTGTCAGGCACATCGTGATGAACGATCCGTGTTCAAAGTCTTCGGCCAGGGCGAGCGCGAGCTTTTCGAGCAATTCCTGCGGCGAAGTATGCGACAAGAGCAGCGTCCGCAAGGCCGCGCGGACCGACGCCATGAGCAGGCTCGGGCCGAGGCCATGGCCGCTGACGTCGGCCACGCACAGGGCGACGTCGCCCGAGGGGAGCGGAATCACGTCGCAGTAGTCGCCGCCGACCGCCTCGTACGGAAACCACCAGTTCGCCACTTCGTAGCCGTCGATCGGCGGGAGCTTGCTCGGCATGAATCGCCGCTGAACCTCGCGGGCGGCATTGAGCGACGCATCCAGCTCGCGGCGCTGGTGGATTTCGGCGATCAGCCGCGCGCGGTCGAGCGTCGCCGCGGCGTGCTGGCTGAAAGCCAAGGCGAGGCTCTCGTCGTCCTGATCGAACGGCCCGCCGATGTTGTTCAGCATTTCCAGCACGCCCAGCAGCCTGCCGTCGCCGGCAGCCACCAGCGGCGCGGCCAACACCGTTTGCGTCTCGTAGCCGTCGAGCTGGTCATAGGCGGCGTGCCAGCGCGGATCGCGCGGGGCATCGGCGATGTTGACGAGCTGCCGCTGCCGAGCGACGTAGCCCGCCAGCCCCTGGCCGAGCGGCACGATCAGCTCGTGCTGCGTGCCGGCCGTGGCGAAGAGCACATTGCGCTTGGCATCGAACTGGTAGATCACCGCCCGGTCGCAGTGCAGCGCCTTGACTGCTTCGATCGCGATCGATTCCAGCGCGTGTGCCGTGTCGATCTCTGCGGCCAAAATCCGCGTCACCTCCATCAGCCGATTCAGGCCGGGAAGGCTGTTGCAGTAGCGGGAGACGTTGGATGTGTCGGTCATTTTGCAATTCTTCCCAACCCCGAGCCCCGCTCAGTCTAGGTCTTGCCCTAAGCGCTTCGCAATCCAGCGGCCCGAAACGAAGCGGCGCAGCAGGCCCTTAAGCGTCGTGCGGAGAATCGGCTCCACGCTTGAGTCAAGCGCGGCGATTGCGCGGTCCGTTTCCAACTCACGCAGCCCCGACCACGAAAGCCAAAGCGGCCAACCGCTGGTCTGGGCCACGCTGTTCACCCGCTCCTGGAGCCGCAGCGACCAGAACAAGCCGAACGTGTCGCGGAAATCGAGCCACAGCCGGTCATACTTGCCAGCGGCGCGGCTGCGTGGCTCTCGGGCCACAACCAGCGACAAGCTGCCCAGCCACAGCCCCGCCAGGCATTGATCGGCAAACAGCGTGCGATGAACGAGCGGCAGGTAATCAGCAAGGGCCAGGATTTGCCCCGCGGCCAAGAGCGTCGCCGCCAGCCACTGCCGCGTCGGCAGATAGTTGATCGGGCCGACTGCGATCAGAATCCATAGGAAAAAGCTCCGGGCATCGCCGATCTCCAGCCGCTGGCCGCGCTGGAGAAAGAATGTCTCAGCGGCGGGGAGCGTGACGATCCCCCAGAAAGCAGCGACGACGAAGCTCCACGCCACATGTTGCGGGCGTTTGGCCCCGAGAACCGCAAGGATGGGGCAAAAGCTCAGCGTCACCGCCGCCAGCCGCAGCGGGGCGATCCAGGTCGCGGAACCATCCGCGGCAAGTCCGGCAGCCAGTTCCACGCCGCTGGCGGCGACGACCGCGGCCAGCGCCCACCACCAGGCGGGGAGCAGCGTCGTTTCGCGGACCATGGAGCGACGAAACACGAGAGCCGCAATCCCAACGCAGCCCGCACCGATTGCCAAGGCGGCATAGACCACCGCCGGCAGGCCCCAATCTGACTCCTTCATTTCCGGCACGACCGCTAGGAATGGGATTCTATCCATGCGACTGGCGTGCCGGGGCGGCTGGGTGACGAATAAGTCCCAGCAGGATCGTGTCGGTTCGATGATAGCCCAAGCTCCGCAGGTCACAAGCGGCCGAGATGAAGGATCGATCGGCCGGTGACGGCTGGGTATGGGCCCAATGTGGCAGAAAATCACCAACCACGTTTGCCAGAAAAAAAATGCCGGGCATGTTTGCTTGGGCCCGTCTGCGCGAGTCGGTGGCCAGGGCGGATCGCTCCCCCCCCCAGGTCGCACTCGCGTGAGGTGGACAGGCGCTGCTGGCCCCCTCGCAGGAGTTTTCAGGAGGAAACGCACATGAAGTGGACAGGTATGGC
>JAKEHX010000610.1 GCA_022614795.1 Planctomycetaceae bacterium
CGACGTGATCATCACCGATCTGCAAATGCCGGGTATGGACGGACTGGAGTTCATCCGCACGCTCGCCGACCGCAAGCACGAGGCGCAGGTCGTCATGGTCACCGCCTTTGCCTCGGTCGCCTCGGCAGTCGAAGCGATGCGGTACGGCGCCTTCGACTACATCGAAAAGCCGTTCGACGTCGAACAGCTCGAGGAGCTGATCGCCCGCGCCCTGAGGCACGGCGAGAAGGTCGGCCGCCGGTCCACGATGGCCCAGCCCGCTGCCGCTTGGGAATCGCTTATGGTGGGCAATAGCCCGGCGATGCGGCTATTGCGGCAGCGGATCGCGCAGGCCGCTCCGACCGACGAGACAATCCTGATCAGCGGCGAAAGCGGGACCGGCAAGGAGCTGGTCGCCCGCTGCCTGCACGCCGCCAGCGCGCGGGCCGGGAGGGCCCTGGTCGGCCTCAATTGCCCGGCCCTGTCGCCGCAGCTCATGGAAAGCGAGCTGTTCGGCCACGAGCGGGGAGCGTTCACCAGTGCCGATGCCCCGCGCGTCGGCCGCTTCGAACTGGCCGAAGGCGGGACGATCCTCCTCGACGAAATCACCGAGATCGACGCGGGCCTCCAGGCGAAGCTGCTCCGCGTGCTTCAGGAGCGGACGTTCGAGCGGGTCGGTTCGAGCGAGTCGCGGCGGGCCGACGTCCGCGTGGTCGCCACCACCAACCGGGATTTGCGGGCCGAGGTCGCCGCCGGCCGCTTCCGCCAGGACCTCTATTACCGCCTCAACGTCGTCCCGATCGACGTGCCTCCGCTCCGCCAGCGACCCGACGATGTGCCGCTCCTGGTCAACCACTTCCTGGCTGCCGCGGCCGAGCGCTTGTCGCGGCCCCGGACCGAGCTTGCCCAGGGCGCACTCGAATTGCTCGTGAACTATCACTGGCCGGGCAATGTCCGGGAACTGGAGAACCTGATGACCCGGGCCAGCGTCCTCGGCCACGGCCGCGAACTGTCAGCCGACGAGCTGCGCATGTGGCTGCTGGAGCCGACGCAGCCCGCGGCGACCGCCGGCGAGTCGCACGCCGCAATCACCGCCGGCATGAAGCTGGAAGACATGGAGCGCCGCCTGATCGAGGCGACCCTGGAACACTTTGATGGACATCGTGCCCGGGCCGCACAGGCGCTGGGCATTGGCATCCGCACGCTCACCAACAAGCTGCGGCTGTATGGCTATGCCCCGCGGGCCCGCACGTTCGGCAAAGTCGAACGGGCAGCGTGAGGCGTGCGCCCGCTGCTGAGACGAGGAGTCTGACCGATGACACCGATTCAGCCATTCCAATTGCCGCTCGTTCCGCCGAGCGTCGCGCATGCACCGTCGGCCGCCCCGCCGGCTGGGCAAACGCCGTTCAAGGAGATCTTGCTCGCGGGACTCGGCCAGGTAAACTCGCTCCAGCAAGAGGCCGACGCCGCTGTCCAGCAGCTCGCCGCAGGCGGCGATGTGGACCCCACCGAAGTGCTTACGACCCTTCAGAAGGCTGAGCTGTCGTTCCAACTCATGCTCCAGATCCGCAACCAGCTCGTCCAGGCGTACCAGGAAGTCAGCAACATTCGGATTTGATGGGCGGGCGTATCCGACAGAAACAACTGGCTTCGGGAGTCAAGCAGGACGCTTGATCGCACGAAATGGATTTCGTCAACAGAGCTGCCGCCCAGGCGACCGAGCTGATTCGCTCGCTGTCGCCTGCCGCGCGCCTGGCGGCCGGCCTGCTGGCGGCGGTGATCGCCGTCAGTCTCGTCTACCTGTTTCAGCCAGAGGTCATTCGTGGCGACGAGTTCCTACTCGACGGCCGCCCGTTCTCGGCCGCCGAGTTGACCGCGATCGAAGCCGCCTTTGCCCAGGCGGGTCTGGGCGGAAGCACCGTCGCCGGCAACCGAATTCGCATCCCCCGCGGCCAAAAGGCGGCGTACCTGGCGGCCCTGGCCGACGCCCACGCGCTGCCCGCCGACTTTTTCAAGCACTTTGACGATGCATTCGCCTCGGAAAACCCGTTCGTCTCCAGCCGGTCCCTGGAGCTGAAGCATTCCAATGCCAAGATGAAGGAGCTGGCCCTCATCATTTCGCGGATGCAGGGAATCGAAGCGGCCAGCGTGCAATTCGATGAAGAGGCCCGCACCGGCCTAGCGCGGAAAGGGCAAAAGACGGCGATGGTCGCGGTCTGGACCGCGGGCGGCAACCTGGGCGAAGACCAGGTCCGGGCGATCCGCAACGTCGTCGCGTCGGCCTACGCCGGCCTGGAGCGCGGCAGCATCACCATCACCGACATGACCAGCCACCTCACGTTTGGCGGAGCGGGGCCGGACGCGCTCGAAGGGGAAAACGTCTATGCCAGCTACAAGCTTCAATACGAGCGCGATTGGCAGCGGAAGATCGCCGATCAGCTCTCGATGATCCCCGGCGTCAAGGTCAACGTGAACGTCGAAATGCGGCCGGAAACGCGGCACACAAGCATGGCGGTGAAGATCGATCCTAATCCCGTGGCGGTCAACTCGCGCCACACGAAGAAGCAGGTCGCGCCGCAGCCGGCGAGCGGCGCGTGGCCGGGCGCTTCCAAGGGGATCGGCAATCAACCGATCGCCGTGATGCCCGGGGAGGCAGGCGACTGGGCATCGCACGAATCGCAGTCTGAAAAGACCAGCGTGGCGGGGCACGAGCAAGTCGTTTCCAGTAGCGCCCCGCTGGCCCCCAATCGGGTCACCGCGGCGATCGATGTTCCCGCGAGCTACTACGCCAAGGTATGGCGCGAGCGGAATCAGTCGCTCTCTACTTCCTCACTCAAGCCGGTTAATAGTGCGGCCCTGGCCCAGATCGAGACCGAGGTCCGCGAGCGGATCAAGGAAACGGTTCGCCAGCTGCTGCCCGCGGTGGAGGGAGCTGATCCCTACGCCCACATCGCCGTCTCGACCTATACCGATCTCCCAGCGCCGGCCGCTGCGCCGCCAACCGCATTCGCTTTGGCGCAGGCATGGCTAGCCGAACATTGGCGGACTCTCGCCTTGGTCCTCTTGGGCTGCTATTGCCTGCTGATCGTGCGGAGGACGGTTCGCTCAATGGCTGATTCGTCGGCTCCTCGTGCCACCACTGCGCTGGCGTCCGCCGGGCGTCGCGGACCACGATCGCCGGCGGCTGACGAGCAGATCGAGCAGTCGGCGCCAGATCCGGCCTCGCGGCCACGTTTCCCGTCGTCCGCCGATCTGAAATCGGAGCTGCAAGACCTGGTAAAAGCAAACCCCGATGCCGCGGCCGGCGTGCTGCGGACGTGGATTGGCGACGCCGCATAACCTATGGCCAAGCTCTCTCCTGCAATTCGCAAAGCGGCGATTCTCGTCCGGGCGCTCGACGACCGCGCGGCCGATGCGCTCCTGGAATCGATAGGGGCCGACGAGGCTGCCCGGGTCCGCAGCGCGCTCGTCGAGCTGGACGACATTCCCGCAGCCGAGCAGCAGGCCGTGCTCAGCGAATTCCTCGCCGGACGCAAGTCCGCAGGGCTCGCACAACCGGCCGATTGCCGCGGCGTGGAACTGGAAGTATCCGCGGAGCAACATTCCGAGTCGACTTCCGCTGCCCAGCCCGTCACGGACGTGAGCCCGCGTCCGTTTGCACTCCTGGCACAAGTGCCGCCGCGCGAAGCGGCCCGCGTGCTGGCCCGCGAAAGCGCGCAGACAATCGCCGTCGTCATCGCACAGCTCGATCCAGTGCTGGCGGCCCAACTGCTCGCGCATCTGCCGCCGGATTTGGCCACCGATGCCTTGGAGCGGATGGCCGCGCTCGAATTGCCGGCAGCGGACGCGCTCGCCGAAATCGAGCAGCACTTGCGGCTGGAGCTGGCCCCGCACCTCTCGCCGAGCGAGCGGCCGGAGTCGCTGGCCACGATGCAGGC
>JAKEHX010000611.1 GCA_022614795.1 Planctomycetaceae bacterium
GCTTGACTCGAAAACCTCCTCTCAAGGTATCATGCTGCAACACCAAGGGAAGTTATTTCGGATTTGGCCCTTAGCGCAGAGCTCATGACTGGCGACTTACCACGAACGAAAAACGAAGGACGGCTGGCGGCTGTCGTGGCGTTGTGTTTTGGAATGGCATTGGTCATAGCGGGGTTTGGAATTGCCATTTTATCGGCCGCACACAACCTGATGATTGGCTTCTGGGCTGGATTGTCGACTTTTTTCATTGGATTGGCGTTTGCACTACCAATTGTGTTGAATGCCTCTGCAATGCACTTTGAATACAGCCGACTTGGTCCTACACGTCCGGAATTGTTTCCACAAAACTGGAGCCCAGCGGTATTCGCTGGAATGTCCGCCGGCATTGGGTACTGGGGATTGCGGGCATCAATACCGCTGGCAACTTGGTACGTCGGGGTTGAGGGAATCGGCTTACAAATAATCGGTGTGTGCACTATTTTTATCCGTCGCCAAGACATCGCCTCCTTTGAGCGGTATTCGCGAGGTTCCGAGTATCTGCATCACGGCTCTGTTGAAGTTGAATCGCCAATTCTAATCCCAACCTTGGTTGCCGACCATTATCGAGCGGCCGTCGCCGGTGTAGCGGTCCAGCGAGAGTGTGACGGTGGAAAATGACAAATGGCGGAGGGGGCAAGCATCAGTTTTGTAGAAACTATAAGGGGTCGGGCCTGGGTCAGGCCTAATTAATTGATCGCCAGACTGCCCGCCGGGCGTCAGGTCACTGGCATTCCTTGCAGTGCCCCTTGAGAACGACTTCGGTCACGGCCCCCATGGCGGCTGCCTTCTTGGGCGGCGTGATCTTGACCTCGACATCCTGAAGGCAGGTGACCTTGCCGCAATCGACACATACAAAGTGCGGATGCTCCGGGCCGTGCTCGTCGTCGTCCCCCTTCAGCTCGAACCGCCAGGCGTGGTCGCCCGCATCGAGCCGGGCCAGGAGGCCGGCGTCGGCCAGCTCGACGAGGCACCGATAGAGCGTTGACTTGTCGTAGCCTTCCGGAACGAGCACGTCCGCGACATCGGCATGGCTCAGCGGCTTGCTGGCCGACGCGACGTGCTGAAGCACGGCGACGCGCGACGTGGTGCTCCGCAGTCCGGCGGCCCGCAGCGCTTCGCGGGCCGTTTGGACCGTCATCGATTTGAGTGCATTAGTCATGGAGCAATCATAACAAGCAGCCGTAGTCGTAGCATGTCCCTACACTCCACGCCGAGCCGCGGGGGTCGGAAAGCCAAGCCGCTTATCGACCAGGTTGAGCAGCGGCCGTCCGGCGAAATAGCGGCGCAGGTTCTCGCAAACCAGGTCGGTCGTGTCGTCGGCCCGGCGGAGCGACTGGGCGCCGACGTGCGGCGTGATGATCACGTTGGGCAATTGCCACAGGGGGCTATCGGCCGGCAGGGGCTCGACTTCGGTCACGTCGAGTCCCGCCCCGCGCAGGTGCCCCGATTGGAGGGCCGCCACGAGGTCTTTCTCGACCACGACCGGCCCGCGGGCCACGTTGATCAGCACAGCACCGCGCTTCATGCGGGCCAGCTCCGCTTGGCCGATCATCCCCTGCGTCTGGGCGTTGAGCGGCACGCAGAGGATGACGATGTCCGATTCCGCGAGCAATCGGCCGAGCTGATCTGCCGGCCACAGGGCGTCGACGCACGCCGGCATTTCGTCGGCGAACACGTCGGTTGCGATGATGCGGGTCTTAAACGGCCGCAGCACCTCGGCGATCCGTGTGCCATTGCCCCCCAAGCCGACAATGCCCACCGTGGTATGGTGCAAATCGAGCGTCGGGCGGCGGATGAATTCGCGTTTCAGTTGGGCCCGGAAGAAAGTCGGCAGTCCGCGCAGCAGACCCAAGAGCAGGGCCAGCGTCTGCTCCGCGACCTGATCGGCGAAGAGGCCCGACGCACTAGTCACGATAATATCGGAGGCAATCGTTTCCGGCGTGAGGCAATGATCCAGCCCGGCAGCGGAGGATTGAATCCACTTGAGACGCCCGCGGCGCACCACGTCGGGCCACGGCACGGGCACCTTCGCATGGCCGCAGAAGATGTCGGCCGCCAGCAGCTCCGTCGCGATCTGCTCCTGACTAGCATCGACGACTTCATGGCCTCTGGCCGCGGCACAAACCTGCTCGTAATGCCGAGGCTCGATGGGGTAACAAAGTACAATGCGCATGGGAGGCCCTTCGCGTTGACAAAAAGTATTCCCGCAGTTAGGGTTGCGGCAAGTGGACGGGTGCTGGCCACGGCGCTACCGATGTCTGATACATCCCCCGAAATGACGATCTCGCTGGACCTGCCTGTTGAGCCGGTCCCTCCCGAAGCCGAGAGCCTCTTGGCGCTGTGTCAGCGGCGGATCGGCTATACGTTTCGCGACGAGCGGATCCTGCGGGCCTCTCTCACGCACGCCTCGGGGGCCGAGCATCGCCTGGCATCGAACGAACGGCTGGAGTTTCTGGGTGACGCGATTCTGGGTTTCGTAGTTTGCGAGCTTTTGTTCCGCCAGTTCCCGGACTATCTCGAGGGTGATCTGACCAAGGTCAAGTCGGTGGTCGTTTCGCGGCAAACCTGTGCCAAGATCAGCGAGGCTTTGGGCCTGCAAGAGTTTCTGATTCTCGGCAAGGGGATGACGACGCACCCGAGCGTGCCCCCTTCGGTGTTGGCCGACGTCTTCGAGTCGCTGATTGCCGCGATTTATCTGGATGGGGGCGAGCCCGCGGCCCGGCAGTTCATTCAGGCGTTCATCGCCCCGGAATTGGAGCTGGCGGCGGCGGGCGAGCTGGGGGGCAACTACAAATCGCTGCTCCAGCAATTCGCCCAACGGGAATTCGGCAATACGCCGACCTATCACCTGCTCGACGAGAAGGGCCCCGACCATAGCAAGTGCTTCAAAATGGTCGCTCAGGTCGCCGCCCAGCGGTATCAGCCCGCCTGGGGCCGCAACAAGAAGGAAGCCGAGCAGCGGGCCGCTTGCAACGCGCTATCCGAGCTCAAGGGCGAGGCGGCCCCGTTTCCGTCGGACTGAGATGACTCAGTAGCTGAATTCGCCAGAATTCGGGCGACGCCGTCGCGGACTGCGCCGGAAGTCTGGCGACTTCCGCTACCTTACCCGGCCACTTGCCAATCTGCCGCTTCGCACCCATGCTGTCTGCTCGCATTTTCCCTAGCCCCCAGCCCTAACCCCTTCCGCCCATGCCCGACCATCAACCCAGCGTCATCCTCTCCGGCTTTGGCGACGAAGCAGCCAACCAAAAGACCGCCGAGCAGCAGTTCGCGGCCTTCGCGGCGATCGGCCTTCAGTATTATTCGCTGCGGTTCATCGACGCCGGCAATGGCATCAAGAACGTCATGCAGCTTACCAAGTCCGAGATCACCAAAATCCGCCACTTGGAAGATGAGTACTGCCTGAATGTCGCCACGCTCGGATCGCCGATAGGCAAGGTCAAGCTGCTCGACCAGGAAGACGGCACGAAGAACCGCTACGTCCCGTTCAAGAAGTACCTGGCCGACGAAGTGAAGAAAGCGTGTGAGCTGGCCCATGCCTTCGAGACCAAGCTAATCCGAGGCTTCTCGTTTTATCATCCGAAAGGGACCGACCCGTGGAAGCATGTGCCGCAAGCCGTCGATCAACTCGGCCAGATCGCCGAGATGTGCCATCGGAGCGACCTGACGTTCGGCTTGGAGGTCGAGGCCAACCTGGTCGGCCAGAATGGCGAGCTGATGGCTAAGCTGCACCGCGAGGTCGATCACCCCGCCCTGGTCACGATCTTCGACGGCGCCAATATCAGCACGCAGGGCTACAGCGCCGGCGAGGTCTTCGCGCAGTACGAGCTGATGAAGCCGGGGATGGGCTGGATGCATGTCAAGGACTACCGGCACCCGCAGCGTGCCCGGCGGACAACGCATGTCGATGAAGAGGCCCTCAAGCACTTCGTTCCCGCCGACATCGGCGACAGCGGCCATGACCTGGTGCTCCGCGATTTCAAAGAACTGATCCCGGTCATCGAGAAGAAGCTGAAGAAGCGGGGCATCCCCGGCGTCTTTCTGGACCTGGAACCGCACGTTAAAGGAGGTGGTCAATTCGGCGGCTTCAGCGGCCCCGACGGCATGGGCGTCGCCTTGCGGGGGCTTTGCCGGGTCCTCGATTACGTCGGCATCGGCTATCACCTGCGCGACTTCGACGACGTGCAAAGTGCGCGGGGCTTTTGAGCTGTAGATTGTAGGGTGCATGAGTGCAACGAAATGCACCACGAATTGGCGCCGAATGAGGTGCATTTCGCTTCCGCTCATGCACCCTACACCTATGCCGTCCAACACCGCTCCCGCCGGAAGCTGCCCCAAGTGCCAGGGCACTAGCGTCGCCTGCCGGTACAACTTCTTCGACCGAGGTGATTTGCAGGTGCATTCGTGGGAGCACAAGTGTCCCGATTGCGGCTGGCGCGAGACGCAGGCCAGCCGGTCCGACGATCCGCCCGAGAAGCAGCCTGCCCAGCCGAATGTCTGCCCGATGTGCCAGCGCAAGGGGTGACTCACCCGCCGGCGCGATGCGGGTTTCCGACTTTTGCAGATTTTTGAAGAGCAAGCCATTGACAGCACCCCAGGCGGGCTTAGGATGGCCCGGGTCGCTTCATGGAGCGATCCCGCCAGCTTTCGCATCCCCCTCCGGCCTCCCCGCCTGCCGTGAAAGTCAAATTGGTTTGCCAGGATTCCCTGGCCTCGCCCCGCGAGATTGTGATCGACAGCTTCCCGTGCGACCTGGGCCGCGGAGTCGACGTGACCGTGCGGATCGATGACCGCTGGCTGAGCCGGCGGCACTGCCGTTTGGAGCTGAGCGAGGGAGTGATCGTCGTCCGCGACCTGGGCTCGCGTCACGGCACGTTTGTGAACGGGCAATGCATCACCGAGAGCAAGCTGTTGCCGGGCGACCGGCTCAGCCTTGGCCTGACGCACCTGGTGGCCGAGTACGAGCTGAGCGCGACCGATTCGACTCTCGCCGCCGCAGCCGCGCCGAGTGCGGCGGTATTGGCATAGCACAGGCCTTTGGGTTCAAATTGGTGGGGATGAAACCCTTGCCGATCAAGCGGGGTTTAAGTGCTGTTGCAACTTTTCCCCACCCATCGAGAGCCCCTATGCGCCTGAATCGGACACTTGCCGCACTGCTCGTGCTCTTCACCCTTGGCGCCGCCGGCCCGCTGGCTTCCGCTACCGAACGGCCGCAGGGGTCGCCGCTCAACAGGCAGATCGAGAACTTCACGCTGATCGATATTCGCGGCAAGGAGTTCTCGCTGGCCGAGCTGAACCAGAGCAAAGCGGTCGTCGTGGCCTTTGTGGGTGTCGAGTGCCCGTTGGTGAGCCACTATGCCGGCCGCCTTCAGGAGCTGGCAGGCAAGTACGCCGCGGCTGGCGTCGCCTTCATCGCGATCGACTCGAATCAGCAAGACTCGCTGACCGAGCTGGCTGCGTTCGCCCGCAAGCACAAGCTCGAAATCCCGGTGCTCAAGGACCCGGGCAACAAGATTGCCGATGCGCTTGGCGCCGAGCGGACGCCCGAGGTATTCGTTCTCGACGGCCAGCGGCAGGTCGTTTACCACGGCCGGATCGACGACCAATTCACCTATGGCAAGCAGCGGCCGAAAGCGGACCAGACGTATCTGACCACCGCTCTCGACCAGCTGCTCGCCGGCGCGAAAATCGCCACGCCGCACGCCGAGCCCCTCGGCTGCCACATCGGCCGCGTACTCACCCCCAAGACCGACAGCGACGTGACCTACTCCAAGCAGATCGCCCGCATATTTCAAGACCGCTGCGTGCGGTGCCACCGGCCGGGCGAGATTGGGCCGTTTGCCCTGACGAATTACGAGGAAGTCGTGGGCTGGGCGGCGATGATCGACGAAGTGGTCCGGGAGCAGCGCATGCCGCCGTGGCACGCCAACCCAGCCCACGGCAAGTTTGCAAATGACGCCCGCCTGCCGGACGAAGAGAAGGACCAGATCAAGCGGTGGGTCGCCGCCGGCGCTCCGGAAGGGGACAAGCGCGACCTGCCTCCGCCGCGCGAGTTCACCGTCGGCTGGCAGATCGGCGAGCCCGACACCGTCGTGTACATGTCCGACAAGCCGTACGACGTGCCCGCGACCGGCGAAGTACGCTATCAACACTTCGTGGTCGATCCCGGTTTCAAAGAGGATAAATGGGTGCAACTGGCCGAATGCCGCCCCGGCAATCGGGCGGTCGTGCACCACATCATCGTAGCGGTAATCCCGCCCGAGAAACTGCGATCGCGCCTGTCGGGCGAAGATTTGGCCTCAAACTGGCTGACTGCGACCGCTCCCGGCGCTCGGCCCTTGTCACTGCCCGATGGCCTGGCCAAGCACGTTCCGGCCGGGTCGCGGCTGGTGTTCCAGATGCATTACACGCCCAACGGCACGCCGCAGCAGGACCGGAGCTGCGTCGGCTTCAAGTTCGCCGATCCGAAGTTGGTGAAAAAGGTCGTCGGCACCGACAAGGCGGCCAACCCCCGCTTCCGCATTCCCGCGGGGGACAGCAATTACAAGGTCGAGGCCGATCACCGCTTCGATCGCGACATGTTGATGCTGGCGATGTTCCCGCACATGCATCTGCGGGGCAAGGCGTTCCGCTACACAGCGATTTATCCCGACGGCCAGAGCGAAATCCTGCTGGACGTTCCCCACTACGATTTCGGCTGGCAGAACAGCTATGAATTCGTCGAGCCCAAGCAGATGCCCACCGGAACGAGGCTTCACTGCGAAGCGTGGTACGACAATTCGGAAGACAACCTGGCCAACCCCGACCCCACGGCGAGCGTGACCTGGGGCGATCAGACCTGGGAAGAAATGATGATTGGCTATTTCGACGCGACGCCGGCCGATCAGGACTTGATAGCGAAGTAGTCCTACTTCGGCAGCTTCCCAATCGCCTCGGGCAGGCCCCTCGTCGCCGGGCCGCGCGAGCCGCGCCCCTCCTGGTTGATGCGATTCTCGACATCCTCGCGAATCTGCGCGATGTCGGCCTCCCAGAACTTGTTGCGCTCGGCCATCGTTGCCGGCTCGCTCAGCGGGCGAATCGGCCGGAAACCGACGCTCAAGGCCGGCTGGCTCGTGAACCACCAGGGGCTTTGCGGGAAATTCGGGTCCTCGCCGCGCCAATCGTCGTCGTCCGAGCCGCGACGGGCC
>JAKEHX010000612.1 GCA_022614795.1 Planctomycetaceae bacterium
CGATTCCCTCAACAACGACGGCCGGGTCGATAACAACCGCGGTTTCCACATGGGCACGTCGCATATCGGCTTTCCGACGGGCAATGACTCGATGGATGCCGGCCGCAATTGCACCCACAGCAATTGCGCCCGCTGCTACAACACAACTACCATTAACACGTTGGGCATTGCGACCAGGCGGCTGCTGTTCAACGATTTCGGGGAATTGAGGTGCAACAAGCCCCTCAACTCGCACCATCCAGGTGGCATTAACGCTCTGTTCGGTGACGCCCACATCCAGTTCGTCGCCGAGACCATCCCCCTGCCAACGCTTAAGCTGCTCGTCAATCGCGACGACGGCGTGCCGGTCAATGTGCCATAGTCCGGCTGTTTGCCGTCACTCTTGAGCCCTCAGAGACATTTCTGAGGGCTGTCAACCCCCGCGGGCCTGATGCCATGCGCTTCGACCGTCGAACCATTCCTGCCGCTCTTGTGGTCGCTGCTTCGTGCCTTGTCGCCATGCCCGGATGTTCCCAGGGGCCCGAAACCGGCGAGGTGAAGGGCAAAGTGACGTTTCAGAATCAACCGGTTACGGAAGGCAGCATTACCTTCCTTAACGTCACGGAGGGAGGCACGTTCGGAGCCGATCTCAATCCGGACGGCACCTATGCAGTCCAGGGCGGAGTCGTCCTGGGGGACTACACTGTAGTAATCACGCCGCCGATCGAGATCGTAGATACGGACCCCGGCAAGTCACCGCCGGCGCCGGTGGAAAAGAACATGCCGAATATCCCGCCGAATTACCGGATGCAAGGCAGCACCACCCTGCGGGCGACGGTCAAGGCGGGCCCGAACGAACTCAACTTCGATATGCAGCCCTAACGCGAGGCAGCACTTGAATCAGCCGCGAGCACGCGCCCATTGGTACTTGATTCTGGTGGCGGCAATTGTATTCGCCGCAGTGGTGGGTGGCCTGGAATGGTCCCGCAGGCCAACGTCAAGCACTGCCAGGCAAATACCACTGCCAGCCGTATCCGCCGAATCAAGACCCCTCGAAGGCCAGCTCAGGGTGTACGTGCGGCCGCCCGAGCGCTCTGTCCAGTCCGTCGCGATCGACGAGGCGGGCGCGCTGCCGGTGCGCGAAGGCTGGATCATGAGCCTGGAAGTCCAACTCAAAGAGCCCGGGTTCAGTTATCTGATATGGCTCGACTGCGAGGGACGCGCGACGCCGCTCTATCCTTGGAATATCGAAACGCTCGTTGTCACGGACATCGCCCAGCCGCCGCCGACGCGCCAGGCGACACGCGTGATTTACAGCCCGCTCCTGGGCGGCGGCTGGACGTTCGGCAAGCGGGGCGGCATGGAGACCGTTTTGCTGCTGGCGCGCCGCACGCCGCTCGATCCGGCCGTCAAATTGGAGTCGCTCATCGCGCCCCTCCCGTCCACGAAAATGCAGTCGCGCGACGAGCTGGTCGTGCTGCGGCTCGACGGGAGTGTAAAATCCGTGGAAACACTGGTGTCCAAAAATCCGGGGCGCGAAGCGGACGCCCTGGAAGCCGACCGCCAACTGCGCGAGCTGCTCGTCCGGCTGGGCGAGTACTTTGACATTGTGCAGGCGGTTCGTTTCGCCCATGAAGGCGCGTGAGTACGCCGGTCGCTAGGAACGATATGCGACGCTCCCTTTTTCCCCTTCTTTCCACCGCGCTCGTGCTATTGGCGGCCGGCCATCTGATGGCGGCCGACCCAGACTGCCTGCGGATCATCATCGAGACCGATGCCGGCGGCGACCCGGACGATGAGCAATCGCTTGTGCGGTTTCTGCTCTACGCCAATGAGTGGGACGTCGAGGGAATCATCGCCAACCGGCCGCAGGCCCGCGATGGCGAGAATCTCAATGCCGAGCGCACCGGTCTGGGCATCGTGCGCCAAATGGTGAAGGCCTATGGCGCGTGCTACGACAAACTGAAGCAGCATGACGAGCGCTATCCGACTGGCGAGCAGCTTCTGGCGCGCGTCGTTCCCGGCTACGACGACCGGGAGGATGGTGTGCGCCTGGTCCTGGCGGCGGTCGATCGCGACGACCCGCGGCCCGTCTGGTTCTGCAACTGGGGGACCGACAACGGCGCGGCGGTGAGCTGCCTCAAACGAGCGCTCGACCAGGTGCAAAGGGAGCGTGGGCCCGAGGGTTACGCGAGGTTCAAAAGCCGATTGCGGCTGGCGTCGGACGACCAGTTCGGCGAGCACACGATGAAGCTCGATCCGCCGTTTCCGCTGTGGGTCGATACGTTCCGCCCGGAGATCAACCGCCAGCGGTGGTATCACCGGTTTTCAGCATTGACGGCGACGGCCGGCGGCTTCGATATCGAGCGCGACGTCCGCACCGGCCACGGGCCGCTGGGCGAGCTGTATCCCACGAACACGACGCACAAGCAGAAGGAAGGGGACAGCGGCACGTTCGTCTACCTCATTCCCAATGGCCTGAATGCGCCCGACCACCCCGGCTGGGGCGGATGGGCCGGTCGCTACGGACCCATGGACGGCGCATTGGGCAAGCCGTACTTTTGGGCCAACCAGAACGACGCCTGGAACGGAACCGCCACGCGAGAAAATACACTGGCCCGCTGGGCGGCGCATTTGCAAAACGATTTTGCGGCCCGCATGGATTGGTGCGTACGCGACAAGAGCGGTGCGAATCATCCGCCGCGCGTCGTTCTTGCAGGCGAGTCCAAGCGGATCGTTCGCCCCGGCGAGCGGGTGCTCCTCGATGCCACGGCAACGACGGACCCCGACGGCGATAAGCTCGCCTTTGAGTGGATTGTCTATCCCGAGGCGAGTGCGTTCCGCGGCGAGCTGCCCACGATCGAGGGGCGCGATGCTTCGAGCGCCTCGCTTGTCGCCCCAGCCGTCGAGGCGGCAGCCAGCCTGCACCTCATTCTCACCGTCATCGACTCCGGCTCGCCTCCACTGGCTCGCTATGGCCGCGTCGTGCTGCTGATCGAGCCGTAAGGGCAGTCAACCCCCTTTGTGCGCCCGGCTCGGCAGGAGCCTCGCCCTCCCGAATCGTACGGCGATCCGCCGTCAGTCCTGCGC
>JAKEHX010000068.1 GCA_022614795.1 Planctomycetaceae bacterium
CATACCAAAGTGTGTAGCGTCAGCGAGGCCAGTGTCAAACTGCGTAAAGGTCCTTGCGGCGGATCCAATTCACCGAGCGACGAAGCTGGCGGCATCGGACGGAACGGGCCTAGAATGCATTGATGGGTCAATCCATCGCGATCTCAATCGTTGTACAGCCACACGAGCTGGAGCTGCTGCGGCAATGTCCGCGCTGCCTGGCAGTATTTTCCCTGCGCCTAGTCCGCACCGAAGCACATCCCAAGTGGGGTGACGTGCGCGTGTATCATTGCCAGAAATGCAACGCTGAGACGGAGTATCTAACCTACCTGTCGCCCCGCGTTGTCTAATTCCCAACACCGACGCCATCGACTTTCGAAGCGAGCGGTCGCACCCAATGATCCGCTACCCACAGCCGATTACGCGGGAATGGGTTCAGCAAATATCAGACATCGATTTGCCCCGATTACTCTGGGAGTATCTGTTGGGGTGGTACGATGTCCATCGGAGCGATATCAATCCGTGGGAATTGCCAATCGGGCTGCGCATCGTACACGATTACACTGTCTTTGACGGCGATGTACTGAACGGCGGGATCGTCCAGTTTTTCGAGAATCATACACCCCGAGAAGTTCACGAGACGCTGCGGCTTCTACGACGAATTGGCGCCGTTGAGTCAGCCGAAGTCCTGGCCAAGGCCATCGAGGTGTTCATTCGAAAATATGACTGGCCAACGGAAAGCGACGAACGATGGCGTGACCGGAAAGCATATGGCGATCCGGAGCTTCAATCGCTGGACAAATTGCGCTGCAACGAGGAGAGTTCCGCCCGCGACTACGATCTTGTCTCAGCCTATTGCCGATCCCATCCTGAAGAGTGCATCTTCCCAGCTCTTTAGAAGCCTACATGTTTTGTCTCCCGCTTCGCAAACTGACCGCAATGCGTGTCCGCCTCTCCACGTTTCTGATTGTGCTCGCCGTGGAACTGCTGGCGCTGGCTGGAACGATCGGTGTGGTTCGTGAACTGCGCTACGCGCGGATGCGGGCCAATTGTGTCAATGGACTGAAAGAACAACTCGCGGGCGGACACGCTGCCCCTTCGCCACCGGCGCCTTACCGCCGCCCCTGTTTCCGTTGCTCAAACTACAAGCCTGACGCGCAAGCGAAGGAATCCGGGTTGCATGTCGCGAGCGCACATTCCTTCGCTTGCGCGTCAGGCTTGTGGTGATCTGCGACGACGCTACTGCCGCAGCATATCGGCCAGCGCCTGCTGCACCGCCGACGGATCGCGGGCCATCAGCCAGGTGATGATTCCCGCCAATAGCAGGCCCGCCGTCAGCAGCGTCGCACCGAACGGGTTGGGCGTGCTCCGCGCCGGCCGCAGGGCCGCCGCCAGATCGCGATGCAGCCGGCTCCAGCCGTTGAAGCTCTGGTGCGGGCCGGCTGCGACGAGCTGCACGTTCTGCCCGCTCGAAGACGCCCTCCGCCGCGTCGAGTCGCAGTTGCGGTTGGGCTAGGCGGGGCAGGTCGCCGAGGTCGGAGGTCGAAGGTCGAAGGTCGAAGGTCGAAGGTCGGAGGTACGCCGCGCCGTCCCTCCGTCGCTCTGTCCCTCCGTCGCTCTGTCCCGCCGCCGCTCTGTCCCTCCCTCTCCACCACTCACCACTCACCACTCACTCCTCACCCAAACACCTCCCGCACCACTTCCCCGCCATCCACAATCTTGATCGGCCGGCCGATGCTGCTCATGTTTTCCTTAGCGGCGTCGATCGACAGACCGTGGCAGATCGTGCGGAAGAGGTCGGCGACGCCGACGGGGCGGTCCTTCACCGATTCGCCTCCCGCGTCGAGCTGGCCGATTACCTGGCCCCCTTTCACGCCGCCGCCGGCCAGGGCCGCGCTGAAGGCCCGCGGATAATGGTCGCGCCCGCCGCGCGGATTGATCCGCGGCGTGCGGCCGAATTCGCCCGTCCAGACGACGAGCGTGCTGTCCAAGAGGCCGCGCTGTTTCAGGTCGCCCAGCAGGGCCGCCAGGGGCTGGTCGAGCTGGCCGCACAGCGCCCGGCTCCGCGCGAAGTTGTCCTGGTGCGTGTCCCAGTTGCCGAGGTTGACTTCGACGAACGTCACCCCCGCTTCGACAAGCCGCCGCGCCAGCAGGCACCCCTGGCCGAATGGGCCGCTGCCGTAAGCGTCGCGGGCCTTCTGCGGCTCCTTCTCGAGGTCGAACGTGGCCATCCTGGGGCTGGTGATCATCTTGGCCGCCTGGGCATAGACCTTTTGATGATCGCTGACCTCCTGCTTGCCGCCGCGGTTGGCAAACTCGGCCTCCAGCCGCGTCAGCAGATTCAGCCGCCGCTGGTATCGCAACTCGGTCGTCGCCAGGGCCGTATTTTCCGGCGGGCTGCCCGCCCGCTGGACGATGAACGGGTCGTAATCGATGCCGAGGAGCCCCGCGCTGTCGCCAAAACGGTTGACGCCGATCCGCACGAAGCTCGGCAGCTCGGCGGCCAGGTCGCCGATTTCCTTGGCCACGATCGAGCCGAGCGTCGGATACTTCACCGTGGCGGTGGGCAGGTAGCCCGTGTGCATCAGGTAGCTGGCCCGCGGATGGCTCCCTTCCTTGCTGGTCATCGAGCGGATCAGGCAGAGGTGCTCCATCGACTTGGCGGTTTCCGGCAGGTTCTCGGAAATCTCGATGCCGCTGGCGGCCGTTTGGATCGCCTTGGTTTCGCCGCCGTTGGCGTGGCCCGCCAGCGGCGAGAAGGTCTCGAACTGGCTCGGGCCCCCTTGCATCCACAGCAGGATGCACGCCTTGCCTTGGCGGCGCAGATCGGCCGCGCTGGCGATCATCGCGTCCTGCCACGACACCGCGCCAGCCGCCAAAGCCGCAGCGGGAATGCACTTCAGAAAATCGCGCCGGCGAACTTGCCCGCGGCGAATCGATATGTCGGCTTGGAGATGCAACGTGTGCGACATGATTTGCTCCCGGTAATCCTCGGTCCCAAGCTCTGCTTGGGACCACACGTCTGGAAGCTCCGCTTCCGATTCCTGCCGGCGAAGCAGAGCTTCGCGGACCTGCGTTCCCAAGCGGAGCTTGGGAACGAGCTTACGGCACTCCCAACTGACCACTGACCACTGACTACGACCTATGCAAAAACTCCGTCGAATTCACGAGCCCCCACAAAATGTCCTCGAAGGCCTCGGTGCGATTGTCGACCTGCTTTACAAATAAAAGGCACGTCGTCAATTCGCTTTGGCTCGGTTCGCGGGCCAGCGTTTTGAGATACAGCTCCTGCACGAGTCCTTTGTCGTCTTTGATTTCGGCGAGTAGCCGGGCGAGCATCGTCTGCCCGGTGCCGCGCATTGCCCCGTTGATCATCGGCGAATTCATCATCGCCAGGGCCTGCGGAATCGAGCCGGCGATCTCGTCGCGACGCTGGCTGGGGTCGTAGCCAAAGGCCGCGTTGAATTGGCCGCGTTGGCCGAAGCCGCGGTAGAGCCCGCCGCCCGGACGGCCCGGGCCAATCGCGGCCGGTTCGCTCGCTTCCAGCACGTGCAGCAGGTTATCCAGCAGTTGATCGGCCCGCAGCCGCTGGGCCACGGCGGCCTGAAACGGCGGCTCTTCGGGGCCGCGGCGCGGAGCGCTGGGCAACTGGTACATTTCGGTGGCCATGATCGTCCGCAAGAGCCATTTCACGTCGTAGCCGCTGGCCGCGAACTGGCCGGCCAGATAGTCGAGTGTTTGCGGCGCGGTCGCGTGGCGGTCGGGGCCCATGTCATCGACCGGCTCATAAAAGCCCTCGCCGCACAGCTCCGACCACATCCGGTTGACGAAGGCCTTGGCAAAATACGGGTTGTCCTTCGCCGTGATCCACTTGGCCAGCGAACCGCGGCGCTCGGCGTCTTTCGTGCCAAGATCGAGTTTCTGCCCCGTGGCAAACAGGACCGGCGTCATCAAGGTTCCCTGGGCCTGCGGGTCTTTCAGGTCAGGCATGTGGTGCTCGGGCGTGCCGAAGCGGCGCATGTTCATCGGTCCGCGGAAGCGACCAGCAATCGCGCTATCGTTGGCCACGACCTCCGTGGTCCGGCGGTCCTGCATCAGAATCAGCCGGCTCGCCACCCGCGGGAAGAACGCCGCCAGCTCGTGGAACTGCTCGCGCTTCCAGCGGTCGGTCGGGTGATCGTGGCACTGGGCACATTGAATCTGCACGCCGAGAAAGATGCGGCTCACCTCGGCGGTCACTTCCTCGGGCTGTCCCTGCTGGGCCATAATCAGGCCGACCGCGCCGTTTTCCTCGGCGCTCCCCAGGGCCGTGATGAAGTCGGTGGCGACCTGGCTCCACGGCTTGTTCTCGTTCAGGCTGGCGACGAGGTAACTCTCCAGCGGGCCGGCAATGATCTGGGCCCGCTCCTCCGTCTTGCGGTACATGATCACGTCGCGCCAATAGCGGCCCCAGTTCTCGCCGTAGCGGCTGTCGGCCAGAAGCTTTTGGACGGCCTTGTCGCGCTTATCGCGTGAGGGATCAAGCACGAACGCCACGATTTGCTCGGGCGTAGGAACGCGGCCGACCAGGTCCAGGCTGATCCGCCGCAGGAAGATTTCGTCCCGCACCCGGCCGGGCGACGTCTTCGTCGTGCTGGCAAATGGCACTTCCGTCCGCAATTGCTTGTCGGCCTGAGCCGCGACATCGGCCGGTTCGGCTGCGGGCGCTCGTGCAATTGCCGCGAGAACCACGATTCCGCAAGCCGCAATTGCCAATTTCCACGTGCCACTCATCGCCGCACCTCTTTCCCTTGCAGTTTCCCCGGCTGTCGACAATCCAATAAACCCCAGAATGGCTCCCGATGTTTCGGGACGGGAATTCGTCCTGCCGATGTTGCCAAACGGCGCAACTGGTTATCCCACAAGACCTTACCTCGTCCTCGTCGTCGATGGGATGCTGGTGAAACCGAGGTCGAGAACGAACCCCACCGGAATCGAGGACGAGGACGAGGACGAGAACGAAGCTGGGGCTTCACTTTCCCGCCTTCTTCTCCACGCAGAACTCGCGATTGAGCTTCAGCACGGCATATTCGGGCAGCAGCGCCAGGCCCAGATCGTAAATCCGGATCGCCTCGTCCCAGCGCCGGGCATCCATCTCGGGCTCGGCCCAGTCGACGATTGTGGCAGCGAGGTTCTGCACCAGCCGCCGCTCTTTGGGATAGGCCTTGAGCCCCGCGGCATATTTGTCGTAAGCCTCTTGCCATTTCTTTTTCTCGGCCAGGTCCCGGGCCCACAGGTCATAGGGAAGCGCGCCCAGCTCGGCCTGTTTTTCACCGCGAGCAGCCAGCGGCTTATAGCGCTCGGCCGCCTTGAGCCCCTCGGCGAACTTCCCCGCGTCGGCCAGCTTTTGGATCGCCTGCGCCCCGATCGAGAATCCCGCCTCCTCGACGTCCTTGACGCCGGGGAACTCCTTGACGAGCAGCTGAAAGTGCTCGGCCAGCGAGCCGTCGGCCGATTTGTCGAGCAGCGCGAGCGCTTGCGACGTGTGATATCCGATGCCGTCGTGCAGGGCCTCGTCCTTGCGGTCGATGGCAAAGCCTCTCGCGAGTACTTTGACGCTGCCGCCAATGTCCCCCTTTTCGAGCAGCTCCTGCGACCACTGGCGAAAGTGGCTCGTGCGGGCCTTGGCCAGCTCCTTCTTCTCTTTCTCGGGAACGATTGCCAGGCCGCGGCCGATCACCGCCAGGCCTGCCTCCCAGCCCTCTTCGTCTCGCTCGCGTCCGGCGCGCCGCTCGAACCAGTGGGCCGGGCTCTTGAATTCGCGATCGGTCGGCAAGTCCTGGCTCGCTTCTGCGATCAGGGTCAGCGCCTCCTGGTCCTTCGCCTTGGCGAGCCGGTCGTCGATGTAGGCTTCATAAGTCGCGGTCAGGTTGCCGTCCAGCTCGCGCGACATCGCGCCGAGCCCGCGGCCGAACGACAGGACGCGTACCGCTTCGGCAAACTGCTCTGCCTTGGCCAGCGCCGGTCCCCAATTCACAAAGGCCGAGATGAGATTGTTCGTTGCCGTGCCGTCGGTCGGATCGAGGGCCAGCGCCGCCAGGTCGCAGCGAATCGCCGCCAGGCGCTGCGGCGGCTCTTCTTTGTTTAGCGCCACGCCCCGATTGGTATAGATCGACGCGGCGATCCCCAGGGCGTCGGTCTCGTGCCCCTTCGTCCGATCGGGCACGTAGCCAATGATGATCACGCCCGGGCGCTTCGACTTGGTACCCCAATCGAATCCGTCGGGGTTCGTCGGCTCGATCTGCACCCGTGCGGCGCCATCGAGCATGTCCAGCGCCGCGTGCCCCGGGACGAACGGCATGCCGGGAATGGAGATCGGCACGAGCTTGAGCCCCAACTGCTCGCCCGTGAGCAGGTACATCGCGGTGGACGATACGCAGTTGAATTCTCCTCCGTCAAAGACGGCGGCAAACGAGGTCTGGTCGAGTGAGTAACCCTTCTTCATCACTCCGCTGTGCAGCACCTTCATCAGGCGCTCGCCTCGCTCGCGGTCGTTTTTGGCATCTTTGGCGGCGGCCCGGGCGGCGGTGACGACCTTCTCGAACTCGCGGCGATACTTTTCGCGTGCCGCGGCCTGGTCGACTCCCGAGGCCCAGAGCATGGCGTCGATCACGGCCGTCTGATCGGGCCGCGCATCGGCCGCGCTCTTCTTCTCGGTCCGCCATTGCCAGATCGTTTCGAGCAGCTTCCGCTCGTCGGCTGGCAGGGCAGGCACTTCAGCCACCTTCAGCTCTGCCAGGGCGTCATGTATCGCCAGCGGCGGCTTATTAAAGGCGTATTTCGCGGGCTGGCTGTCCTTGGCCAGCGTGGTGGCCACGGGCGCGGCGACCCAAAGGGCAACGAGAAGCGAGCGCAGCATGCTTGGTCTCCTATTGCTGGCGAATGTGCATCGTTTAACCCGCAGCCGGGCGCAGGTTCATCGATAAGCGCAATCCGATCGACAATGTTACCGCGAAATCCTGTTCCCTGTCGTCCGCCACGCCCGGCTCGGCAGGAGCCTCGCCCTCCCGATTCCCGACCCCCGACCCCCGACTCCCGACCCCTGACTCCCGACCCCTGGCTTACGGCCCTTTCACCGGCCCCTTCAGTTGCCACTCTTCGTCAAAAAACCCCGCATCGTGAATCCGCCCCGGCGAGTACGCAGAGGGCGGCTGCGTGATATCGATGATCGCCCAATCCGGCAGCTTGGGATTTTGCTGCGAATTCGTGTTGTCGTGCGCCTCGCGGAAGGTCAGGCCGGAGTTGAGGACGATGTAGCTTGCCTTGCGGCTCCGTAGCGGACCAGGAAAAATCAAAGCGGGCACAAACCGATTGCCATCGAACGTCGCGTCTCCGAATTTCCATTGCCGATCGGAGAACTGCACGGGCAGCTTGTCGGCGAGCTGCTTGATGAGCAAGTTGGAATCGGCATCGCCCCACAGGATTAGATTGTTGCCAGTAGCCAGATCAGCCGCCCGGACGTCGACGTCCGATTTGATGGGCAACTCGCCTCGCATGAGCGCCTGCCAACGACTGCGGAAATGCGCGAGCTCGAATTCGCACCACGCCTGAAATGCCGGATTGCGGCTCTTCCCTGACGGCGCGACCACAACGAACGGCCCCATGAATGCATCGTCGATTGGACCCTGAAGTCCGGGCCTCTTGCGGAGGTTCATGTCGGTCGCTTCGTGCGCGATCCAGCGCCAATGTCCATCTTCCTTGACCGTGACGACCGGGGGAAAATAATGCTGGCCGTCTTCGCTTGGCTGGACATCCGCATTGGCAAGCGGCGGCTTGCCCAGCGGCTGGCCGTCAATTGCGACGCTGTCAGCTCCCCACAGTCCGGGCAAAATCAGCGCAACCCGGCTGACGTTTTTCGTCTTCACCACAAGGCCATCGCTGGTGCGCCAGCCGTGAATCCGGGCGTCTTTCCAGTGCTCCTCCAGGCCCTCAGCGGCCAACCATTTTAGACGCGCGTACCGCAGCGTGCGTGTTTGCAAATCGACCTCGCGCGGCTGACGGAATTCCTGCAAATCCGTCAGGTGGAGAACGGATTCCAGGCGATGCAACAGCTCTTGGAGCGTCTTCGGCTCGTATTTGTGTTCGACGCCCGGGCCGATCAGGTGCTCCAGCGTGCGGCCTTCGGATTTGTAGGCCTCTTCCATCATGCGAGCAGCCTGGATTTGCTTGTCTAGCTCGCCGCTGTAGGCGATTGTCCGCGTGTTGAAGAGATTGCGGACGTAGCCCGGCACGTCGTACAGGCCCCACAGCTTCTGTTCGTATTCGGGTGGATACTTGTCCGGCGTCAGGCGCTGGTAGCGGGCCGTTTCGGCAAAGCCGGCACCCGGAGAAACGGCTATCCAGCGGTCAGCGTAATGCGCGCCGATGTGCCATGCTCCGGCGCCGCCCATCGAAAAGCCAATGAGCACGATGCGATGCGGATCAATCGTAAAGCGCTTTTCGACACGGGCGATTGCTTCTAAGACATCGATTTCGCCAGCGTGCTTCCAGCCCACGCAATGCCGTCCGAAGGGATGCAGGATGATCGCACCCGGCGGCGTGATTTGCCCCGTTTTGGTAGCCCGTTCGTGGAGGAAGTGCAGATCGGTGTTCCTATCACCGCGGCCGTGGAGCCAGACATACAGCGGACAGGGCTTGGAATGATCGTGGTCCTGGGGAATCACAAGGCCAAAGGGCTGGGCCGAGCCGTCGATGCTTGAGTAGTATCCTTGCACGACGGTGCCCGAGGCTCGCACCCACGGCGACATGCCCTCGGCGCGCCAATCCAGACGCCGGTTCGCCTCGTCAAGGGCCCAGCCGGCTTTGTCGAAGTCCTTGGGGACGTAAAACTCGCGGTGCGCCAGCGCAAGCTCGACCGCTTTGGTAAAAATCTCGACATCGACTCGATACGTTGAATCGCGGACGGCTTCCATCCGCTTCTTCGTGGCCGCCAGGCGCGACTGGAGCCGCTCGCGCACGTCGGCGGGGATTTCGAGGCCTTCGGGCGGCAGGACGCGCGGGATGGGGGGAATCTCGGCCGCGGCGGAGTGCCATGGCGCGACGAGGACCAGGAAGACAATGCAGCAAACCGCGGCCAGTGGAATGGGCGGGCGCATGGCTCTCCGACTTTCTGTTGCTCCGTCACGCCCACGCAAGCGTGGGACGTGGCACCCGTTGAGTCCCTCCGTCCCTCTGTCACTCCGTCTCTCGGTCGCTCCGCCCCTCCCTCGCCCATCAGTCCCGCGGAGCCCGCGGGACGTACTCTCCGCGGGACGTTCACTACGAATACTCCCGCGTCGTATTGATCCCCGGCAGCGGGATCGGATAGCGGCCGCTGGCGTCGGCCACGACCGGGGCCGGGCCTTCGGCGGTCAGCTTATCGACGTTCGGGGCGAACTCGTGGTCGAAGTTGAGGATGTCCTCGTAGCGGATGACCTGGCCAGTGTGCGCGGCCATGCGGCCCATCGACGTGACCAGGCTCGCCTTGACCCCCCGCTCGACCTCGTTGTGCGGCTTGTCGTCGCGAATCGCCGCGATGAGGCGGTCCCACTCGACCTGGTACGGGTTGTTCGTTTCCTTGCCGAACGCCCAGGCGACCTTGTCCTTATCAACCTGCTGCCCCTTGTAAATGGCGGCGTGCGACGGCCAGTGGCCATTGCTGGAGATGACCGCCATTCCCTTGCTGCCGTGGGCATAGCTGGCGAACTGATCGTGGCAGCCGGCCATGGTGCGGCCGTAGTGGAAGAGCTTGCTGCCGTCGGCGAAGGTGAATTCGACCGAGTAGTTGTCGAAGTTCTGATCGACATAATCGCCGCGGAAGTGCCGGCCGCCGCTGGCCTGGGCCTCGACCGGCCAGTCGTTCTTGATCCAGCAGCATTCGTCGATGTTGTGGATGTAGAAGTCGCTGAAGCAGCCGCCGCTGGCCCACAGGAAGCTGTGGAAGCGGCGGATTTGATAGAGCACCTCGCTCTCGCCGTCCGGTTTTTTCTCGGAGAACGCCGAGCCGACGGGCGGATGCATGCGGTAGCAGCGCAGGGCGATCAGGTCGCCCATTTCGCCGTTCTGCACGCGGTCGTGCAACTCCTGACGGGCTTCGCAGTGGCGGCACATCAGGCCCACGCTCACCTTCAGGTTCTTCTGGGCCGCCGCTTCGCCCAGCCTGAACATCCGCCGGCTCGAAGGGCCATCGACGGTCACCGGCTTCTCCATGAAGACGTTGATCCCTTTTTCGATGGCGTAAGTGAAATGGACCCAGCGGAACGCCGGGGGCGTGGCGAAGATGGCCACGTCGCCGGGCCGCAGCGTGTCCATCGCCTGCTTATAGGCCTCAAAGCCGATGAATTTGTGGTCCTCGGGCACTTCGACCTGATCCTTATATCTTTCCTTAAGGTCGTTATGGCTGTTCTTCAGCCGGTGGTCGAAGACGTCGGCCATGGCGGTCAGCTTGATGGGTCCGTTCTTGACCGAGAGGGCGTTCGACGCCGCACCGGTGCCGCGGCCGCCACAGCCGACGAGGGCCACGCGGACGGTGTTGTCTTCGGCGGCATGGACGCGAGGAACTGTAACGCCTGTGAGCGCCCCGGCGAGGGCCCCGGCGGCGACGATGGCGCCGGTCCCTTTGAGGAAGTCGCGGCGAGTGGTCTCAGAGCGATGGAGAGGCGGAGCGACGGAGGGACGCAATGGCGGAGAGGTCTTCTCGGACATGGATGGGGGTCCTAGGGCGGTGGGTTTTTCAATGCGAACCAGCCTAAATCGCCCCACCAGCCGCGTCAACGAGCGGAGCGAAGGCATTGGCTACTTGAGCAGCGGAACGAAGCCGGCCTGCTCGAAGTGGTGATCGCCAGTAAGAGCCTCCGTCAAGCTTTCGCGGTGCATGACGACGAAAGAGATGCAGTCCGTCAAAGACCAATCCTTGTCGGGGCGCTCGCGGTAGAGATGGCATGCAGCATGCCACAAATCGTCGGCCAGCGGGACAATATGGATAAACCTATTGGCCGCGATCTCGTCGCAGAGTTCCGCAAACAGATGCCTCAGAGTGTGCTGAGCCAGACCATCGGCGACCTCAGTAAGAACCGAAACCGTCGTGATGAATTGCCCGTCGAACTCATCCGCAATTTCAGCAGCCCAGGCGTGTGCAGGATCCCTCGGATTGAGCAGCGCAAAAAAGTAGAACGAGTCAACGAACACGCGCCTCATCGACGTGACGCCCCGTGAATGTAATGGTCATGCTGGACTGCCATGTCAGGGGGCAGATCGGTGGCCTTCCCGGCGAGCTTGAGGAGTCCGCGCATGGTGGGCTCGCGCTTTTCGGGACTCGGTGACTGGTCCACCGGCCGGACCACCACCTCGACTCGAGTCCCGTCGGGCAAGGGTGGCGGCTGGTCGAACACCACCACGCCGTTTACGAAAGTGCCTTCGATTGTCATAGAAAGTCTCCCCACAATCCATCATACCCTACTTTCCAGAGCCGGGCTGCACGCAGCGGTCAGGCTGTACCCCGCCCGCCGCAGCGCTCCGATTACGGCCAAAATCCAGAAGCACTGAAAGCCGTTGATCGCAAAGAAGTGCCCGATGTGCGGCCCGCCGCCGGCAGCAGGATGGAGGGAAGTGAGCAGGGGCAATTCAGTGGCGGTGCCCAGGCCGATGAGCACCAGCACGACGAGTGAGGCGGGGAGGGCGTGTCGCGGCAACAGAGCGGCCAATATCAGCGGGAGCGTCATGACCAGGCCGGCGATCGCCAGAAACGAAATGATGATAATCGGACCGGATTCGATCACGGTGTTGGACACGACGGCCAGGACAACCGCTCGGCCGATCCCCAGCACCACGGCGACAATCGTGGTCACGATCAGGAGCTGGCGGATGGCGAACTGGCGCTCCTTGCGGTCCTGCCCCGGGCTGGACTCGCTGGCATGCCGAACCCGCAGGCCATAGCCCACGGCCATTCCCCAAAGCGGAGCTTGCGCGACGAGCCACTGTCCCAGCGCGACTACTCCGAACACGACGGCGACCTCATAATCTCCTCGTGGACCATTGATCGTGATATTCATCGCCAAGGCGACCACGCTTGCTGCCAGCCAGGCGAGTGACAGCGGCAGCCGCCAGATGAGCGGCAGAGGGCCCAGCGCCGTCCAAGCCGCGGCCAGCATTGCCTGGGCGAAGAACGTGCCAAAAACCACGCCGATGGTGAAATACTCCAGCGGTTTGGCATGCGACTCGGGCGGAACCGCGGCCATAAGCACCAGCGCCAGCACCACGACCGGGCCGGCCCAGAGCGCCGCGCGTATTCGCGGGTCGATTCTGGACGGCAGAGCGGCGATGGAAGTGTCGGGCATGGGACTTCCAATCCAACCAGGCGCGCGGTCTATCGTCACTATTCGCTGGAGTGGTCTCGATATTCGCTTTGGCGACGCGAGGCGGAAGGTCATCGCCATGGATCCCCGTTGGACGAGCGGCTGGCGAGCGGGAACAATGCGAGCAGTCATGCCGATGGCTGTCGTTTCGTAGCTTAACTCGCCAGAGTTCAGGCAGGATTTCCTGAAGTCTGGCGACTTCAGCTACGTGTTTTGAAGAGCCTCTTGCCACTCAAACGTCCTTCCAGGAATAGCCCCTATGATTCGCCTGCTCGTTCTCTACGGCCACCCCCAGGACCCCACGGCGTTCGATCGCTATTACCAGGAGGCGCACATCCCAATCGCCCGGCGGATGAAGGGGCTGCGAAAGTGGACGATCGGCAAGGTGCAGGGGATGCCGGGGGGCGAGCCGCCGCCTTACTACTACGTCGCCGATCTGTACATGGAGAGCCGCGAGGAATTCGAGCGGCTGTTGGCGTCGCCCGAGGGACAGGCGGCGGTGGCCGACGTGCCCAACTATGCGACGGGGGGCGTGACGTTTCTCTATACCGAGGTCGAAGAGATTATCTGAATCGCGACTGCGTAGCTGAAGTCGCCAGAGTTCAGGATTTCTCGCCTGAAGTCTGGCGACTTCAGCTACTTGGTTTCGCGTATTCCCCTCGACTGATTACACTGGCTCCTCGTGGGAACCGCTGATAGCAATCGTTTTCTTCCTCTTTCCAATGCATCGTCCGAATCGCCAGCCGCTGGTGGAATGCTTGGAGCAGCGAGCTGTCCCTGCCACACTTCCCCTGATCGAAGTCGTCTATCTCTCGCTGGAAGCGGCGGGGGCCGTGACAGGGACCGACGGCGTGCGCGTGAGTTACGACGACTCGGACATTCTGCGGACGACGCTCGCGCGCAACGAGGCGGGCGAGCTGATCGACGTGCGGCACGAGCTATTGTTCGACGGCAGCGACGTGGGGCTTAGCGGCGACGGCGAGGACCTCGACGCCTTGGCCATTTTGCCCGACGGCACGCTGGTGATTTCGACGACCGGCCGCGCGACCGTCCCCGGCGTGACGGCCGAGGACGAAGACCTGTTGCGCTTCACGCCGGCAGCGGCCGGGCTGAACTCGGGCCTGGGCCGCCGGACCGCCGGCGCCTGGTCACTCCTCTTTGACGGCAGCGACGTGGGCTTGTCGAGCGACTACGAAGACATCGACGCACTCTCGATCCTGCCCGACGGCCGGCTGGTGATCTCGACGCTCGATAGCGGCAGCGTCCCCGGCCCGACCGGCAGCGGAATCAGCATCCGCGGCGAGGACCTGCTCGTGTTCACGCCGACGGGCATCGGCCCGACGACGCGCGGCGTCTGGGCGAAATTCTTCGACGGCAGCAACGTCGGCCTGGCCTATTCCAGCGAGCGGATCGATGCGCTCGACGTTGACACGAGCGACATTGACGCCAGCGCCGCGGACGCCGCCCTGCTGCACCTTTCGACCAGCGGCTCGTTTGGCGCCCTTGGCGCCAGCGGCCAGGACGAAGATGTTTTGACGTTCGATCAGGCGGCGGGCGCCTTTGTCCCCGGACTGCGACTGCGCGGCCTGTCGCTCGGCTTGCAATCGAGCGCCGATATCGACGCCCTGCATATCGGTCCAACGCCGCTCGATGCCGTCGATCTGACCTACACGCCGGTGATCGACGTGGCTGGCGTGCTGAGCGTCGCCCAGACGAAGCTTGCCGCCCACGATGCCAAGAGCACGACGAAACTCAACTATCCCAGCGAGCATTGGCCGAATAGTGCAACCTGGATGACGACCACGTCTTCGCGCTGGGAAGCTGGCTTCTATCCCGGCGCGCTGTGGCAGATGTTCGAGCACACGGGCCAGGCGTCATGGCAGGCGCGGGCTGCCGCCTGGACCGCGGGCCTGGAGGGCCGCAAAAACGACACCAGCACGCATGACCTGGGCTTTGTGATCGGCAACAGCTTTGGCCAGGGCTATCGGCTGACCGGCGATCCGGCTTATTTGGATGTCGTGCTCATGGCGGCCCGCTCGCTCACCAGCCGCTACGATCCCGACGTGGGGGCGATCCGCTCGTGGAACGGCGGCAACTTTCAGGTGATCATCGACAACCTGATGAACCTGGAGCTGCTGTTTCTGGCGGCCAGGCATGGCGGCACGACGGCCAGCGGCGGCGGCTCGCAAGACCTATACAATATGGCGGTCAGCCACGCGACGACGACGCTCGCCAACCACGTTCGCGCCAACGGCAGCACGTATCACGTGGTGGATTTCAGCCCCACGACCGGCGCGGTGCTCGACAAGTACACGGCCCAAGGGAAGAGCGACGAATCGACCTGGGCCCGCGGGCAGGCCTGGGCCGTCTATGGCTTCACGATGGTCTATCGCGAGTCGGGCGAGGCGACCTTCCTCGAAGCAGCCCGCCGCACGGCTGACTACTTCCTGGCGAACTTGCCCGACGATTATGTGCCGATGGCCGATTTTCAGTCCCCCTACACCGACCTGGCCCACAAGGATTCTTCGGCCGCCGCGATCGCCGCCAGCGGCCTGATCGAGCTGAGCCAGTTGGAAACCGATTCGCAGCGCGGCCAGCGCTATCGCGCCGGCGCGGCGAACATGCTCGATTCGCTCACTTCCCCGACCTATCTCTCGCGGACCTCCGCTAATGCCGGCCTCTTGATGCACGGTGCGCGGACGTATCCTGGCGAAAACCGCACCTACATGTTCGGCGACTACTACTTTCTGGAAGCCCTGCTTCGCTACTCCAAGCTGCCCTAAGGGTCGAGCGAAAAATAAACTCCGTGTTTGGCGAGAAGCACCAAATCACAAAGTCCAATGACCAAACAAGCACCACTCTGCCCTCATTTGCCCTTGACGCCCTCCAGCCGCACGCTACTGTTAAGGGAGTATTGAAGGTGCGAGACCAGTGCGAGCTGGGCACTTCGCGGTAAAACAGCCGGAAATTGCCCGCCACTGTGGTCATTTGCTTCGTTGGTAAGGGCCGGGGCCTCTTTCAGGTGCTCCGGCGTCTGTCAACTGGCCGCGATTGATGCTCTTGCTCCTTGGCGCTGGGCCGAGGCCTTTGTGGGCTGTTTTCCCGCTGCTGGTCTGCCTTGATGGCGGCCAAATTCGCGGGTCTGGCGCAAGTTTGGAGAGTCGTCGGTCAATCTCTCCCTGTTTCGCGAGCCCTAGTGCGCGCCCTTTTGGCGGCCGCTCGCCCGGTTGTCTGTTAGTACTTCGAAGAAAGTTGTTATGAGTTTTGCAGAATTGGAATTGTCCGAGAATTTGCTCCGCGCCGTCCGTGAGGAGGGTTACGAGATCGCTACGCCCATTCAGCGCGAGGCCATCCCGCCGATCCTGGCGGGCCGCGACCTGTTGGGCTGTGCCCAGACCGGCACCGGCAAGACGGCGGCGTTTGCCCTGCCCACGCTTCAGCGGCTCTTGATCGGCGGCCAGCCGGCGCGCGAGCGCGGGCGGCCCATCCGGACGCTGGTCCTCGCCCCCACCCGCGAATTGGCCGCCCAGATCGGCGAAAGCTTCCGCGGCTACGGCCGCTTCACCGGCCTGAAGCACACCGTCATTTTCGGCGGCGTCGGCCAGATGCCGCAGGTCCGCGCGATCCAGCACGGCGTCGATGTGCTCGTCGCCACGCCGGGCCGCCTCCTGGACCTGATGAACCAGGGGTTCGTGCGGCTCGATCGGGTCGAAATTCTGATCCTCGACGAAGCCGATCAGATGCTCGACATGGGCTTCATTCACGACCTGCGGCGGATCGTGGCCCGCGTGCCGCGCCAGCGGCAGACGCTCTTGTTCTCGGCGACGATGCCGGACGAAATCCGCCGCCTGGCCGACCAGTGGCTCGCCGATCCGGTGGAGGTCCGTGTCGCTCCGCAGGCCACGCCCGCCGAGCGCGTCGCCCAGTCGGTCATTTTCGTCGAGAAGCAGGCCAAGCCGCAGCTTTTGGCCCGCTATCTCAAGGACGAGAGCGTCACGCGGACGCTCGTCTTCACCCGCACCAAGCACGGGGCCGATAAGCTGGTCCGGGCGCTGACGCAGCACGGCTTTCGGGCCGCGGCCATTCACGGCAACAAGAGCCAATCGGTCCGGCAGCAGGTGCTGGCCCAGTTCAAATCGCAACATCCGCCGGTCCTCGTGGCGACCGACATCGCCGCCCGCGGCCTGGATATCGACGGCGTCTCGCACGTGGTGAACTACGATCTGCCGCTCACGCCCGAGATTTACGTCCATCGCATCGGCCGCACCGGCCGGGCCGGCGCCGACGGCATCGCGATCACTCTTTGTGCCGGCGACGAGCGCGGCATGCTCCGCGAGATCGAGCGGCTGACCCGCCAGCGCCTGCCGATTGCCGGCGGAAGTAGGCCCAGACTCCGTGCCGGCCAGGCAGCGCATGAGCTTGACGTTGCGCACGGCGCCGGCGGGCAAGCCACGGCGCTTGCAGGTCCCTGTCCCACACGGAGTGTGGGACTACCAAAGAGCCGGCCTGCGCCTTCAGGGCGCGGCGGACGGCGGGGTCGATCGCGACCTTCAGGAAGCGGGCGCTTCCAGGGCCATCGATAGGAATCGTCCGAGCATGTTCATGCCGCTGCCGTCGCCCGCGTCCCCCCAATAGTCGTCGCGCTCGTGACCGGAAGTCAGAGGTCGGAGGTCGGAGGTCGGAGGTCGGAGGTCGGTGATTAGTGTTGCACGAGCGACGCCTTAGTACGGAGTACTGAGTACTTGGTACCAAAAATCTCGCTCGGCAGCAGACGGGGACTCAATGCCAATCCAGTCGATGATCCCAGCCAGGTCGTCGATTGCTGCCTCCGACCTCCGACCTCTGAACTCCGACCTCCAACGTCCGACCTCTAACCTCGGCGGTGATCGCCCGGCCAACGCTATTGCATCACTTGCGCCGAAGCCATGCCAGCCGAAATCGCCGGGCGCCATGCACCACGGCTCGAATCATGACTTCGCGGGCGGCCACCGTGTAGTAGATCACATAGTTGCCGAACACGAGTTGTCGGGCGTTGGGGTACCGCGGATAGATCGAGCCTGTGAAGGGAAACCGTGCAAGCGATTCCACCGACGCTAGCAAGTCGTCGAGAAACCGCTCTGCCGCTTGCGGAGAGTCCGCGGCGATGTGCTCCACAATTTCCGCCAGGTCGTCGTCGGCTGCCTTTTTCCAACGAATCCTGCGGGTCGCGCCACGGGTCATGACTTCTTATGCCGTGCAATGATCTGCTTGGCCCGTTTGCGGACCTCCTCGTGCGACACCGTCGGGCCTTTCTCGCGCGACTTGAGCAGCGCGGCGATTTCGTGGCCGAACATTGCGTCGTATTCCTCCGGCGACATAAAAACACCAACAACTTCCGAGTTCTGAGTCACCGCGACGGGGCCGCGCCCCTGACGGGCGGCATCCACATACTGATCGAAGTGCTTGCGGAATTTTTCGGCCGAAACAAGATTGTCGGTATCCACCAACATGACGGTGCTCCTAGTGGCATGACGGCACGCTTGAATTATAGCATCGACCGCAGTCGACGAACCCTCGGCTCGGCAGGAGCCTTGCCCTCCCGGACCGCGCCCTCCCAAACCTGAACCCACGGAACGCCACGGAGGGCGTTCCCTACAGCGCCCTGAACCCTGAACCCTGAACCCCTAACCCCTCAATGCCCGCCACTATTCCCGCTCAGCCCTTTCACCAGCTCCCCCACCACCGCCTTGGCGTCGCCAAAGAGCATGTAGGTCCGATCGGCGAAATACAGCTCGTTCTCGATCCCCGCGAAGCCCGGGTTCATGCTCCGCTTGATCGCAAAGCAGGTGCGGGCCTTGTCGGCGTCGATGATCGGCATGCCGTAGATCGGGCTGGCCTTGTCGTGCCGGGCCGCTGGGTTGACCACGTCATTGGCCCCGATCACCAGCACGACGTCGGCCTGCGGCAGGTCGTGGTTGATCTCGTCCATCTCCACGAGCTTGTCGTAAGGGATTTCCGATTCGGCCAGCAGGACGTTCATGTGGCCGGGCATGCGGCCGGCGACCGGGTGGATGGCGAACCGCACATCGATGCCGCGTTTCGTTAAGAGGTCGTACAACTCCTTCACGCGGTGCTGGGCCTGGGCCACTGCCATGCCGTAGCCGGGGACGATCACGACCAGGCTGGCCTGCTCCATGATTTGGGCGGCCCCTTCGGGCGTTTCGCGCTTGGCCGTTTTGGCCTCGCCGCCCGCGGCTTGCGACTGCACCTGCCCGAAGGCCCCGAACAGCACGTTCGTGAACGAGCGGTTCATGGCCCGGCACATGATGATCGACAGGATCAGCCCCGACGCGCCGTCCAGGGCCCCGGCCGTCACCAGCAGCATGTTGTCGAGCACAAACCCCAGGGCCACCGCCGACAGGCCGGCATACGAATTCAAAAGCGAGATGACCGTGGGCATATCGGCCCCGCCGATCGGCAATACGAGCAAGACGCCAAACGCCAGGGCCAGGACGATGATCGCAGGAAACAGGAGCGAGAACCGCTGCGGATCGAGAATCAGCGCCAGTCCGCAGAGGACGGCAATGGCCAATAGCGCCAGGTTGCCGACGTTTTGATACGGCCAGGTCACCGGCCGCTGCGGAATCCACTTGATTTCCTGGAGCTTGCCCGCGGCCATCAGGCTGCCGGTGAAGGTCAGAAAGCCGAGGAGCACTTCGGCCACGATGGCGGTCATCGTGAAATGCGAGAGGCGCGAGACATCGGAATACAGCCAATCGTAGAACTTGGCCGTTCCCAAGAGGCCCACGGCCAGGCCGCCGAACGCATGCGAGAGGGCGGTCCGCTGCGGCACCGCGGTCAGCGGAACCCACGACAGCGGCACGCCGACGACAAATCCCAAGGCGATGGCAATCGCGATCCAGTGATACGAGTGGACGTGCGGATCGACGGCCGCCCCGAGCACGGCCAGGATCATCGCGATCACCCCCGCCAGCACGCCGCGGCGGGCGGTCTGCGGGCTGTTCATCCAATACAGCGAAAGTATGAACAGCCCGGCCGCAATCAGGTACGCGAACTCGGTCGCTTGCAAGCTGTCGAGAAGTTCCCTCACGGCCTTTCGCGCTCCTTCGTAATAGGCACACTCCGTGTGCCGTCTCCAAGGTAGTAGGCACACTCCGTGTGCCGTAACGGGACGGCACACGGAGTGTGCCTACTACTTTTTGAACATCTTGAGCATCCGGTCGGTGATCAGAAATCCGCTGACGATATTCGTGGTCGAGGCGAAGAGGGCGATCGCGGCCAGAAGCGTGATGTACCAGGGGTGATCGCCGCCGGTGACGACAATCGCCCCGACGACCGCAATGGCTGAGATCGCGTTGGTCAGCGACATCAGCGGCGTGTGCAACAGCCGCGATACCCGCGTGATTACGCCCAGCCCGATGAACGAGGCCAGCATGAAGACGAACAGCATCGTCGGCAGGTCGGAGGAGGAGCTGGCGGCCGTGCCGCCGCTGGCCTCCTCGGCGGAGGCGGAATTGGCTGACAAAAGGACAAGGCCCAGCGTGATGACGGGGACAAGGGACTTCGTACTAAGTACTAAGTACTGAGTACCAAGTACTACGTGCTGAGTACCAGGTACCCAGTACCATCGCTGCAAACTGCGCCATCCCATAACCGCCTCACGTTGCTCACATTGATTCGTCATTTGGTCATTCGACATTCATTCGTCATTTGACTTTCGACATTCGACATTACGTTTCCAGCGTTTCCTGTTCCAGCTTCGCCAAGCCGAGCAGCTCCCGCAGCCGCTTGTGCACGACCTGTCCTTCGTGAGTCGCCATCGTTTCGCGGATGATCTCGTCGTCGCAGTTGAGGACCACTTCCCCCTTCTTCACGAGGTTCGTGAGGAAGTTTGTCACGTTCCCCGAGAACATCTGGCTGGCGTGCAGCGGGGTGTCGCTGGGGAGGTTCGTCGGCCCCAGAATCGTCACGCCGTGAGCCACGGTCCGCTGGTCGGCCTTGGTCAGGGCGCAGTTGCCGCCCCGCTCAGCCGCCAGGTCCACGATCACGCTTCCCGGCTGCATGCCCGCGACCGCTTCGGCCGTGACGAGCACGGGCGATTGCTTGCCGGGGATGGCCGCGGTCGTGATCACCACGTCGCTTTCGCCGACGACCTGGGCCATCAGCTCGCGTTGGCGGCGATAGAACGTTTCGTCCTGGGCCTTGGCATAGCCCCCTTGCCCCTCGGCGCCGGCCGTTTCCAGCGGAAGCTCGACAAACTTGGCCCCCAGGCTTTCGACCTGTTCGCGGCAGGCGGGGCGGACATCGTAGGCCCGCACCACCGCTCCCAACCGCCGGGCCGTGGCGATCGCCTGAAGGCCCGCGACGCCCACGCCGATGATGAACACCCGGGCCGCCGTGAGTGTGCCGGCCGCCGTCATGAGGAGCGGAAAGATTTTGGGCAGCTCGACCGCCGCCAAGAGCACGGCCCGATAGCCGGCGATCGTGGCCATCGACGAGAGGACGTCCATCGCCTGGGCCCGCGTCGTGCGGGGAATCAGCTCCAGGGCGAAATGGGTCGCGCCGGTCTGGGCAATTTCGGCGACGGCTTTCACTTCGCCCAGCGGGTCGCACATCCCCAGGACGATTTGCCCCGGGCGAAAGCGGGCCAGGTCGTGGCGGCCGTGCTGAAGATTCGCCCCCAGCGAGCGGACCTGCACGACGATCGGCGCCTCGCCAGCCGCCAATCGCGTGGGAGCGATTTTGGCCCCTTTGGCCATGTAGGCTTCGTCAGCGATGCCAGCCGCCATGCCCGTCCCCGTTTCCACGACGACTTCCATGCCGGCCTTGGCCAGCTTGGGACAATCGGCCGGGACGAGGGCCACGCGCCGTTCGCCGGGAAAGGTCTCCTTCAGAATGGCGACTTGCATCGAGGCTCTTGGCGGGGGGAGTCGAGGCGCTGGCCGATCAAGTGGGGCAGGCTTCCAGCCTGCCATGAATCGCCCGGTTTTAACGCAAAGGGGCGGCGCATGGAAAGGGCAGCCCGACGGCTGTTCCGTAGCTGAAAAGCGCCAGAGTTCAGGCCAGACTCCCTGAAGTCTGGCGACTTCAGCTACGTGTTTTGGAACAGCTGCTACTTGCCCACAAGCGCGAAGGCGAATTCGTTCTTGCCCGCCTTGATCTCCACTGTGAGGCCAGAGGTATCCAGTGACGTGTACTTCGCGGGAACCCCGCCACCCTGGATCGCCACGTCATACTTACCGGCAGCGACCATCTCGATGGCAAACAGGCCCGCTTTGATGGGCGTTTCCACCTTCTCCTTGTCCCCCGGCCTGCACAGGAGCAGCTTTCCCTCGGCCAGCGGCACGCCGTTCAGGGTGACTCGACCATTGACCGACCCCGCGCCCTCGGCGGCCTGCGCGGTCCAGGGGGTCAACGTGACGAGGCCGATGACGACCAGAAGCCAGCTGTGTAGCTGAACTCGCCAGAGTTCAGGCAAAAGGCTGTGTAGCTGAACTCGCCAGAGTTCAGTCCGGATTTCCTGAAGTCTGGCGACTTCAGCTACATCGTTTGCTACGTTCCTCATGGGGAGCCTCCAAATGAAGAATTTTCGGAGAAATTGTAACGCCACGGCTCGCGAATATCCGCAAAAACAGCCAAGTTTTCCGATTCGATTTGACACAGGAAAGCAGGAGTCACACAATGCTGACTGGCCGCAAGGCCGCTAACTTATCAGTTCTTTCCTTATTCAGGGCAGGGTGTCATGTTCACTTCATCGTGTTGCGCGCGGCGGCGGGACGGATTCACATTGGTCGAATTGTTGGTGGTGATTGCCATCATCGGCGTGCTGGTGGCCCTGCTCTTGCCCGCCGTCCAGGCCGCCCGCGAAGCGGCCCGGCGGGCCTCGTGTTCAAACAACCTCAGACAGTTGGGACTGGCATTCCACAACTACGAAGACACGTACAAGGCGTTTCCCTACGCCTACACGTTCTTCCGCCAGGCGAGCGCTCCGGGGGGCATGATGGCCCACAGTTGGGGCGTCATGGTCCTCCCATTTTTTGAACAGACGGCTCTGGAATCGAAGTACGACTACAAGCTCTCCTTGAGTGTGCCCGCAAATCAGGCGGTCATTTCAACGCACCTCAACGTCATGCAGTGCCCCTCCACCCCGGGGCGTAATCGGCTGCACAAATTTGTGGTCCCCGCCGGGGCCATTGACCCGGGCGATGGCGGCCCGCGACTTCCCACAAGCAACTTGACTTTCGACGAGTCCGCGGCTGACTACGCTCCCACCAGCGGTGTGCGCGGCGTGTACTCGAACACCGCCTACGCTAATGTTCCGGGCGGCGCCAGCGGAAACCGTCACGGCTGTCTGCGAAACGTTGATTCCACGCGAATGGCTCAAATTACCGACGGCACGTCCAACACGATCTTGATCGGCGAGTTGGCGGGGCGCAACGACCTGTGGCACAAGCTCAACGGCGCCAGGCGAATCGTCGTTCCCTATCCCACGTACCCTACTCCCGGTAATCCCGCGGCCAACAACTACGGCGGAGGCTGGGGCAATCCTTACAACGGCGAGAATTGGATCAGCGGCAGTCTGTTCAGCATCAGCAGTACCGCTCAAGTCACACAAGAGGGACCGTGCGGCGTGAACTGCACGAATCTGGTCGGCCGCAATCTTTACGCTTTCCATCCGGGCGTGGCCCAGGCGGTGCTGGCCGATGGGTCGGTGCGGATTTTCGCGGAATCGATCAACGGCCAGGTATTGGCCTTCATGATCACGCGCGAGAAGGGCGAAGTGGTGCCCAGCAATTAGCCACGTTGGCATTGAGAGACGAATCTAGCTTGAGCGCAAGAGCAAGCCACTAGGAGGACGGAATGTCTGGGGGGATCGCCGTTCGAGATTTATGTGCCGCGATTGCGGTGGGTGTGATGCTGTTCCTCGCGGGCTGCGGCAAGCCCGACGATGGGCGGCTTGCCTCGTATCCGGTGCACGGTAAGGTGACCGTCGATGGAAAGCCCACGGCGGGCGTGTATGTGTTTCTGAATCCGGCCAAGCAGCCGCCGACGCACGGGATTTTTCCCAACGCCGTCACGGACGAAAAGGGAGAGTTTTGGGTTTCGACCTACGATGCCGAAGACGGCGCGCCGCTGGGCGATTACATCGTGACGGCGAAGTGGCCGATGGGCGAAGGCTTGATGGTTAGTTCCGATTCACCCGATCGATTAAAAAATCGCTACACCGATCCCGCGAAGTCCACGATCAATATGACCGTGAAAGAATCGACGCGGGCCAAACCGAACGAAGTCCCACCGCTGGAGCTGACTTCGCAATAGGGCAGGCTTGGCCACCAGTCGCTGGCCAACTTTGAGGATTATTGCTCCAGGTCCTTGGCAAACGCGACCAGGTCGGTCCGCTCGCGCCAGCCGTGCTGCCGCCAGAAGGCTTCGCCATCGGCGTTGCCGCGGATGAGGAAGATCGTGCAGCGGCGGATCCCCAGGCGCGCCAGCTCCGCCAGGCACCGATCGACCAGTTGCGTCGCAATCCCTTGGCGGCGAAAGCCCGGAGCCACGCCCAGGTGATAGAGATAGCCGCGGCGGCCGTCGTGGCAGCAAAGGATCGCACCAGCCAGAGACGGGCCGGCCAGCGCCGCGTTGCCTCCAGACCCGCCGGCACGGGCCACCAGGCACAGGCCCGGATTGCGGTCGAGTATTCGCGCCAGCTCCTCGCGCGATTCGCTGGCCCGCACCCCTTCGCAGGCGCTCCACAGGTCCATGACCGGCTGGTAATCGGCCAGGGTCATCGCAGCAAGCTGAACCGAATCGGTCATGCCGCAATTGTACTCGGCGGATTCAGCGGAGGATGAGTGTCCATTGCGTATACCCGAGGCAACAACAGGAAAATGGGGGACAGGAAAATGTGGAAACGAGACCATGTTCCGCCATTTTCCTGTCCCCCATTTTCCTGTTGTCCGGCCTCTGAACCTGATCTTCATGGTTTCGCCCGGAATTTGCCTCGCGAAAAATCCGTCTTGCCGCGCCGGCCTGGCGCGGCCGACAATGGAAGCTGTCAGGGAGGACGGTCCGCGCCCCAGGGAGGACGTCATGTCTGGGCCCGATGCTACGCCGCCGCGCGGCGATACCAAGCTGTTTGTGCTGGATACCAACGTCATCCTGCACGACAGCGGCTCGATCTTCCACTTCGAAGAGCACGACGTCGCCATTCCGATCACCGTGCTGGAAGAGATCGACAAGTTCAAGCGGGGCAACGAAGACATCAATTTCCAGGCCCGCGAGTTTCTGCGGCAGATCGACGCCCTGACCGGCGACCTGATCTCCGGCCGTGGAGCGCCGCTCGGTCCGCGGCTGGGGCACATTCGCGTCGTCCTGGGGGGCGAGCTCGATGCGCGGCTCAAGGCGTCGTTCTTTCAAGACACGCCCGACCATCGCATCCTGAACACGGCCCTGGCATTGCAAGGCAAGGCGGGCAGCCGGCGTGTGATGCTCGTCACCAAGGACACGAACCTGCGGATGAAGGCCAAGAGCGTCGGCCTGCCGGCTCAGGACTACACGAGCGACAAAATTGAATCGTTCGACAAGCTTTATACGGGCAAGCGGGTGATCGAGGAGTGCCCGCCGGAGCTGATCTCGCGGTTTTACGAGAACGGCGGCATGGTGCCCGCGTCTGAAGTCGCTTGCGTCGCCGACCCGGTGCCCAACGAGAACTTCATCCTCCGCACGGGCAGCAAAAGCGTGCTGGCGACCTTTCGCGCGACCGACCGCGTTTTTGTCCGCGTCGAAAAGACGAACACCTACGGCATCTCGCCGCGCAACGCGGAGCAGTCGTTCGCCCTGAAGGCCCTCTTGAACGACGAGGTCAAGCTGGTGACGCTCGCCGGCACGGCGGGAACGGGCAAGACGCTGCTCGCCCTGGCGGCCGCCCTCGAATGCCGCCAGCGGTACCGGCAGATTCTGCTCGCCCGGCCGGTGGTGCCGCTGGGCAATCGCGACCTGGGCTATTTGCCCGGCGACATCGAGGCCAAGCTCGATCCGTACATGCAGCCGCTGTACGACAACCTGGCGGTCATCCGCCACCAGTTCGGCGATCAAGACGCGGCGGCTCAGCGGATCAACGACCTCCGCGAGCAGGAGAAGCTGATGATCACGCCGCTGGCGTACATTCGCGGCCGCAGTCTTCAGCGGCTGTTCTTCATCATCGACGAGGCCCAGAACCTCACGCCGCACGAGGTGAAGACGATCATTACGCGGGCCGGCGAAGGGACCAAGATCGTGCTGACCGGCGACATTCGCCAGATCGATCAGCCGTACCTCGACGCCTTGTCGAACGGCCTGTCGTACTTGATCAACCGGATGGTGGGGCAGCCGATCTTTGCCCACGTCACGCTGGAGAAGGGGGAGCGGTCGGCGCTGGCGGATTTGGCGAGCGAGCTATTGTAGGCTCTCGTAGGGTGCATGAGTGCAACGAAATGCACCATGGCGCCTGGCAACGCGCAGCGGAAGGTCAGCATTGCGTTGGTCCTGATCTTTCTCCTGCTCTGGCTCTTACTCCTCTTCTTACTCTTAATCTTAATCCCACTCTTAATCTTCCGGCCGCACGGTGCGCGCCGGGAGAAAGGAGTAAGAGGAATGTAGGGTGCATGAGTGAAACGAAATGCACCTTCTGCTGCGCGTTGCCAGACACCATGGTGCATTTCGTTTCACTCATGCACCCTACCGACCAGCCACGCGCCCAGGCCCGACGCCTCTGCCGCTGCTTCGTAACCATCGGGCAGGGAAGACGACCAGGGCAAGGCGAACGCGGCCAGTGCCATCGCTAGCGTGAAGCACGCCCAAGCAGGCGCCCCTGTAGGGAACGCCCTCTGTGGCGTTCCGGCCAGCCCGCCTAGCCAGGCAATGCCCGCCACGGCGGCCAGCGTGACGCCGCCCTCCAGCAGGCCGATCCACAGATGCACCAGAATCATCTGCGCGGCGAACGCTTGCCAGCCGATGAGGTCCGTGCCGCTGCGAAAGAGGGCCGTCTCGCCGACGATCGCCAACGCCGCCAGCGGAACCGAGACAGCCGCTGCCGCGGCGCAGGTTGCATAAGCGGTTGGGTGCCACTGCTGGCTTGCCCAGCAGTGACCGGTCGTGGACGACCGGGCTAAGCAGTGACCGGTTGCCTTCCAGCGGCGGCAGAGGGCGACGCACCCTGCCGGGACGAGGGCCATATTCACGATATTGGCCCCCAGCGCCGCCAGGCCGCCGTCACCCAGCCACAGCGCCTGCACGGCCAGCACAACCGCCAAGGTCCAGGCCCCCAGCCCCGGCCCCAGCACCCAGGCCAGCAGCACGCCGCCGACCAGGTGAGCGCTAATTCCCGGCAGCACCGGCACATTGACCGCTTGAGCGGCAAACACCAGCGCTCCCAGCCCCGCGGCCAGCGCCAGCTTCTGCCGGCTCACGGAAGCGCGGCGGATGGCAGCCGCGGCGGCCCCCAGGCCGACGGCGGCGGCTCCCAGCGTGATCGCGGCACATTCGGGCGTAATCGCCCCGTTTCCCAGGTGCATGGCAAGTCTCCCAGCTTGTGAATCGACGCCGCAAGTTTACCCCACGGCGAGTGAGTGCGGAATGCGGATTGCGGATTGCGGAGTACGATAAACTTTACCTATTCCGCATTCCGCGCGGG
>JAKEHX010000613.1 GCA_022614795.1 Planctomycetaceae bacterium
ATGATCACCGCGGCCACCAGCGAAGGGACGAGAGGCAGGGCCACATCGCGCACGCGCACATCGGCTGTCCGCAGGCAGAACCACATATAGGCCGGAAACCAGAGGCCCACGAGCACCAGCGTGTACGCCGCCGCCAGGCCCAGTGCGGCCGAGATCGTCGGATTGGCAGATAGTAGGAGGAGGCCGCTTCTTCCCAGGTAGATGCCCGCGGCGCCGCCGGCAGCCAATAGCAGGCAAAGTGCGACGGTCGCCGCCAGCAGCCGGCCCGAACGGCCGGCTGCCCCCAAGACGTGCATCCCCAAGTTGGCCAGCCCTTGTGCGGCCATTGCGGGCGCGAGTAGCGTCAGAATCCAGCCGGCGGCCAGCCACGGAGTGCCGCCCAGAACGAGCATCACTTCCGGCGCGACAGCCGCCAGCCCGGCGGCGCAGGGAAAAAGGGCTACGGCGGCCAGGCGAAAGAAGCGGGCGACGATGGCCGTGTGAGCTGCCCGGTCGCCACCGGTCTGAGACAGCCCGGCTACCATCAGGCCCGTCACTGGTGACGTTAGGAAATAGACCGGCCGCATCATGAAGCTGAACGCTTGCGAATAAAGGCCTACGCCAGTGTCCGCGGCCCGGCCAAACACGAGCGGCAGCAGAATCTTGTCGAGATTCTGAGCGACGTAATAGACGAGCTGGCTGGCCGAGTAGTAGCCGCTGAAGGCGACCAGGCCCTTCACGCTTTGGCCCCGCGTCGGCCAGCCGGGCCGCCAGGGCTCGAGCATCCAGACCCAAATCGCCAGAACGACTAGCTCGGCGTATTGCTGGGCGACCAGGGCCCAGAGGCCCGCGCCGCGTCGGGCGGCATAAATCCCCGCAAAGCCGCCGCACACCTGTGCCAATAGCCGCGCCGCGGCCAGCGGGCCGAGCTGAAACTTGCGCTCGAGTAGCGCCTGATGCTGATTCGCTACGGCCGCCAGCAGCGTCGTCCCGGAAAGCGTAAGGCACAAGGGCGAAAGCACAGGCTGGGCGTAGGCTTCGACCAGCCACAGACCCGCCAGGGCTGTGGCGGCAGTCGCGACCAGGCCCCAGGTCACGTTGAGCCAGAACAGGCTCGTCAGCTCGTCGTGCGACAGGTCGCGCTGGAGCACTGCCGTGAACAGGCCCAGCGTCGCGGCCATTCGCGGCAGCATCACCACGGGCAGCACCATCCCGAGAAGGCCATAATCGGCCGGCGCAACCAGCCGCATCATCCAGGCCAGCACGAGGAGCGAAACAATCTGCGATGCGATCTGCGCCGCGAGCACGACGCGGGTTCCCCGGCGGACCGTATGGACGAGGTCCGGGGGAGGCGGCGTCGGGGATGGGGAGTCGAGGGACAGGGGCGCTGTAGGGAACGCCCTCTGTGGCGTTCCGGGGGCCGGGGGTCGGGGGTCGGGAGGTGCCGCGGGGTTACTGTAGTGGATTTCCCGCGATTGTCGCCAGTGTGATGCGCGCGGCTTCCGGCTAGAATCAAGATCAGATGACGTGGCGCAATAAGGCTGTAGCCGAGAAGCGCCAGAGTTCGGGAATACGCCCGAATTCCGGCGAATTCGGCTACCTATTCGGTCAGCGAGGCATGGGATGGCAGTGCGGCGTGGATTCTGGTGCATCATGGCCCTTGGCGCGATCGCGGCACTTGCCGGCTGCGGCGGGACCACAACCGACAAGGCATCGCCGGCAACAGCGGCGGATGCGACACAGGGTGACATCAGGCGGCGGTCGGCCGACGACTTGCCGGCGGTGAGCGAGTACTTGCCGCCGCTCGATGACGGCAAGGTCGAGGTCGCCGGGCCCGAAGGATGGATTCAGCTCCCCAACACGAGCAACCACCTGGTCGCCTTCGCACCAGCCAAAGACAAGGCCTATCCGCGGATCAACGTCACCGCCGCCGATTCGCCCCTGCCGGTGCTGGGGGACCTGACCGAAGAGAACCTGGACCAGTTCGCCACGGTGTTCGACGAGCCGTACAAGAAGAAGCAGTCGGTGCTTCCCGAACCGGCCAGGCCGATTGTCCTTGGCGGTACGCCTTATATTCGCCAGGTGCGGCGCGTGTTGATCGGCAAGAAGAAGCTAGTACTTCAGTGGTTGGCAACCGTGCGCAGCGGGCGGATGTACACGGTCGAGCTGTTCTGCGAAGTCGATCCGGCCAATCCGGAGGAATATGCCAAGGCGCTGAAGGAGGCCCGCGATCATGCTTACGCGGTTGCAGCGCACCTGGCGCCGGTCGCTGCGGCGAGCGAGTCGCCTGCGAACACAACCGAAGCTGTCCCACCTGTCGAGAAATCTGCGGAGCCTGCCGACAAGCCCGCGGTGCCGCCGCCCGCCAGGCCGGAGTAAGCATGCCCGCGCTCATTCTCGACGGCAAAAAGCTGGCGGCCCAAATTGAAGCCGAGTTGGCCGAACAGGTTGCCGACTTCATCGAAAACAACGGCCGCGAGCCCTGCCTGGCCGCCGTGCTCGTCGGCGACGACCCCGCCAGCGGCGTCTATGTGAAGAACAAGCGGCTGGCATGTGAGCGGGTCGGCATCGAGAGCCAGCTGCATTGCCTGCCGGCCGCGACAACTGAAGAAGATCTGCTGGAGCTGATCGCCCAGCTCAACAGCGACGACGAAGTCAGCGGCATTCTGGTTCAGTTGCCGCTGCCGTCGCAAATCCGCGAGCAGAAGGTGCTCGACGCCGTCCACCCGCTCAAGGACGTCGATTGCTTTCACCCGGAAAACGTCGGCCTGGTGGTCCAGGGGCGGCCGCGCTACTTGCCCTGCACGCCCCACGGCTGCGTGCAAATCCTCCACCGCTACGGGCTTGGGGCCGCGGGCAAGCACGTCGTCGTCGTCGGCCGCAGCGAAATCGTCGGCAAGCCGGTGGCCGCGATGCTTGCGCAGAAAGAGAGCCACCTCGGCCCGGCGTCGTGCAACGCCACGGTAACGCTCTGCCACAGCCGCACGAGCAATCTGCCCGAGATTTGCCGGCAAGCCGACATTCTGATCGCGGCCATCGGCAAGCCGAAGTTCGTGCAGGGGGACTGGATCAAGCCTGGGGCTGTGGTCATCGACGTTGGGATCAACCGGCTGCCGGACGGGCTCGTCGGCGACGTCGATTTCGATTCCGCGAAGGAAGTCGCCAGCGCGATTACGCCGGTCCCGCGGGGCGTCGGCCCGATGACGATCACGATGCTGCTCCTGAACACGCTGGCTGCCGCCCGGGCCCAAGTCGCCTGAAGCAACAGGAAAATGGCTGACAGGAAAATACAGAAAGATGCAGCACATTCGTAGGCCCACACTCCGTGTGGGCCAGAATCAGGGCAACGTTCAGATCGAGAGAGCTGCTCGTGGAAACAAAGCGCGCGCCCTGTCCCACACGGAGTGTGGGACTACTTTGCCGCCTCACTGGTGCCACTCGCCGATGAACGGCACGTAATAGTCGCGCCACTCGCGCTGGAACCAGACGGGCGACGACGGAAAGCCTTCCTGCCCCAGCGCATCGACCGCCAGCACGTAATACCGGCGCGTCGCTTTGCCGGCCGTGGCATCCTCGAACGTCGTCGCCGCCAGCGGCTCGCTCGTGAGCCGCGATACGGGCTCCTTGTCAAAGCGGCCGTCCATCCGGTACACCCGATAACCGGCGATCCCCTTCTCAGGGTTAGGCGACCACTTCAACTGGCAAGTGGTCCCATTCTCGCGGCTGAAGAAATGCTGAGGCGACGAGGGGATCGTCAGCACGGCGGCGGACGGGCCCCCTTCTGTCCCCGTTTCATCCACGGCGCGAATCCGGTAGGCGAAAACTCCCCAGCGATACGCCCGCCCCGACTCGTCGAGGTGCTCGGCATGGAGCGGGCGGTCGAAGCTCGGCTCCCCTTCGATCGCCTGCGGCTTGCTCAGATCGACCGTGTCATCGGCGTACGTTGTCGTCGCAATCGCCTTGGGCGTCAGCCGCGCAAAGGGCCCGATGCGGCGGATCGCGCCGACGACTGGCTCGGCCAGCGGCGCGGTTCGCTGCTTGAGGCGGCGGAGCTGATCGTCGCTCCAGACTTCCACGGCCGCCCGTTCGACGAGATATCCGCTGACGGGCATGCCGCTCGGCGCTGGCCACGCGATCTCGACGCGGGTCGGTGAAACTACCGAGACGACCGTGTCCTCGACCAAAGGCGGAGCTGCCCGACGCTTTGGCGGCTCTGGGGCTGCCGCGGACGATTCCGCGAACCGGTAGGTCCAAATCTGCTGCTCCCGCGGCTTGCTCGTGCAGTTTTCCAAAATGGCCAGGTTCAGCTCCGGGGCGAAGATCAACTGACGGGCGCGATTGCCGGAGGGCTGCGGCTCGCTCGCCGGGTTCATCCGCTGCCAGCGATTCGCGCCGGCGTCGTACGTCCAAGTCTGAAGCTCGTGTTTGGCCTCGTCGTCCTTGCCAGTCGTGACCTTCACGATCGCGAGCACGACGCGATGGATCGGATCGTAGGTCAGCACCGCGTCGTTCTTGTCTGTTGGCGGCTGCATTTCCGGCTGCATGTCGCGCCACTCGTTCTTCCGCACGTCGTACGTCCACGTGTGTGGATCGTCGGTAAATTGCGAGCCAAACAGCACGTGCACTTTGCGGGCCGCGTCGTAGGCCATGCTGCCGCCGCTGCGCTCGTCGGGCTGGTCGGGCGGCTTGGGCCAGCGCCACGCATTATGCGCCGGGTCGTAAATGAGCGTTCCCTCGTGGCTCCCTTCGCCGCCAAAGACGACAACAACCTGCTCGTCGCTGTCCCACGAGGCGCAGCGATACGGCGCCAGCCGCGGCGCGGGCAAGGGCCGCATGTTGCGCCAGCGGTTTGTGGCCAGGTCGTAGGTCCAGACCGATGAATCGTTGAGATACAGCTCGCGCGACCATTGCCAGCCGTGGCTGCCGCTGAAGAAGGGGAAGCGGATGTACCGGCCGCTCGTCGGGTCATAAACATTCTGAGCGTTGCAACACACGCCGGGGGGCGAGGTGTTCGGCTCCTTCAGCGTCCACTTCGCCGTGGCCGGATCCCAGGTCCATACCTCCGCCCCTTGTTCGCCGCCTCCTCCCTGGTTATGCCCGCCGTAGCGGACCAGAAGCTGGTGGCGGCTATCCCACACGCACGCTCCTTCGTACCCCAGGCGCGGCGAAACGGGCGTCTGGTCCAACGGGGTCCGCTTGATCCAGGTGTTGACCTGTTGCTGGGCTTCCGCCGGCTCAGCGGCCATAGCACCCGCCCAAACTACCAGCCATGGCATCGCGGCAACCAGCGGCAGGATGGAACGGCTCATGGTGATGTGCTGCCACATTGATAGAATCCCCGCATTGGAAGAGGCCCAACGCCGACGCCATTCTAACCAACCGACATTGGGAGTCGCGTGGGTGCCGCCCTAGACTTACCATAGTGAGAAGTGTCCCTTGAAACTGGCCACGAACTGGCCATTGGTTCGGCAGGCAATGACAGGATTATCCACACGGCGATTTGCCTTGGCCGTGGCCGCCTGGTTGGCGACGACTGCTGGGCTTGCAGCCGGCGAGCGCGTCCAGAGCGGCCTGGTCGTCCTGTATGACTTTGAGGAAGGGTCAGGCAACGTCGTCCGCGATGGCTCGCGTACGCTCACGCCGCTGGACCTGCTAATCCAAACGCCTCAGGCTGCCCGCTGGAAAGACGGCGCCCTGGCGATCGACCGCTCTGCGACGATTGTCACAAGAGTGCCGGCAAGCAAAATCATCGATGCGGCCAAGCGCTCCGGGGAGTTGACGATCGAAGCGTGGGTGAAGCCGGCCAATGCCATGCAGCAAGGCCCGGCGCGGATCGTTTCGCTTTCCGCCGACCCGGGAAACCGCAACTTCACACTGGGCCAGGACGGCGGGCGATATGACGTCCGCTTGCGCACATTAAAAACGGACGTGAACGGGCTTCCCTCCCTGGCCGGGCCGGACGGTTCAATTGCCGACCGGCTGGGTGCCACTGCTGGCTTGCCCAGCAGTGCCGCCCCGTTGACGCATGTTGTTTATGCACGCAATTCCGCGGGGCAGGCAACTTTATACCTCGACGGAAAACCAGCGGCGGCCAAGGAGGTAGCCGGCGGCTTTGACAATTGGAGCGGCGATTTCCGGCTGATCCTGGCCAACGAGTTGACCGGCAACCGGCCCTGGCACGGCGAATTGCACCTGGTCGCCATCTATGGCCGCGCTCTTTCGGCCGGCGAGGTCGAGCAGAACTTCGCCGCGGGCGCGGCCGGAGGCGCGATCGACTACACCGCCCTGCTGCCGCCTGCCGCGGATCAGCGGGTCGATTTTGTCAGCCACGTCCAGCCGATTCTCCGCAAACACTGCTTCGAGTGTCACGCGCAAGGCAACGAGGAGGCCGGCCTCAACCTGGGCATCAAGGCACGCGCACTGGCCGGCAGCGACCAGGGGCCGGTGCTCGTCAGCGGCCAGAGCGCCAAGAGCAGGCTCATTCACCTGGTGTCGGGCATCCACAAAGAGGCGATCATGCCTCCGCCGGACTACGATCCACTGACTAAGGACCAAATCGGCATTCTGCGGGCGTGGATCGATCAGGGGCTGGCCTGGCCCGACGGGACCGACGTGGTCGATCCGCGCCTCGCGGCGGCGCGGACCCATTGGGCCTTTCAACCGCTTCGTCCAGTCGAGCTGCCGATTGTCAAGGATGCCTCGTGGGTGCGTACGCCCATCGATCGCTTCATTCTCGCGTCGCTGGAAGCCAAAAACCTCGCACCGTCGCCGCCAGCGGACGCTCGTCTGTTGATCCGCAGGCTGTATTTCGACGTGATCGGTCTCCCGCCAACTCCGTCAGGCGACCAAGACGGAGCGACGGAGGGAAGGAGAGACGGAGGGACCGACGCATACGACGCCCTCGTCGACAAGCTCCTCACTTCGCCCCAGTTCGGCGAACGCTGGGGCCGGCACTGGCTCGACGTGGCCCGCTACGCCGACAGCGACGGCTACGAGAGCGACGCGGACCGCCCGCACGCCTACCAGTACCGCGACTTTGTCATCCGGGCGCTGAACGATGATCTGCCTTTCGATAAGTTCCTTCGCTGGCAACTAGCAGGCGACGAGATCGAACCCGACAACTCCCAGGCCGTGGCCGCAACCGGATTTCTCACCGCCGCCGCCATCACCATCCTGCCCCCCGCTCATCTGGAAGAGGAGCGGCTGCGGAACCGCTACAACGAGCTGGACGATATTCTCTCGACAACCGGCACGGGTATGCTCGGGCTCACGCTCGGCTGCGCCCGCTGCCACGACCACAAGTACGACGCCGTGTCGTCGCGCGAGTATTACCGGCTGCTGGCCGCGATTCATGGCGGCGACCGGAAGGTCATCAAGCTGCCGCGCGAGGGCAGCGAGGCGCTCGTCTTTCACGATCTGGGCGGCACGCCACAGGCGACCTGGCTCTTTCAGCGGGGCGATTTCTACGACCGCGACCAGCCGGTGCAGCTTGGCTTTTTGGAAGTGCTCATGCGCGAACGGGCGGTTGAGGACTATTGGACCGCGGCCCGCCGCGATCCGCCGCGCAGCGATACGACCTACCAGCGGAAGGCGCTGGCGGCTTGGGTCACCGACGTGGAGCATGGCGCCGGCGCGCTGGCGGCCCGCGTGGCCGTCAACCGGATCTGGCAGCATCATTTCGGCGAAGGCCTGGTCCGGACGGTCAACGATTTCGGCGTCCGAGGCGAGAGGCCGACCCATCCCGAGCTGCTCGAGTGGCTGGCCCATGATTTCGTTGAGCACGGCTGGAGCGTCAAGCGCTTGCACCGCTTGATTCTGACCAGTGCCGCGTACCAGCAATCTTCGGCATTTGACCCGGCCAAGGCCAAGATCGACCCGGACAACCGCCTGCTGTGGCATAAGCCGCCGCAGCGGCTGGAGGCGGAGATCGTTCGCGACGCGATGCTGGCGGCGAGCGGCACGCTCAACGGCCAGCCGTTCGGTCCGGCGTTCAAGCCGCCGATACCCGCGGAGGCGATGGTGGCCCGCAACACGAAGTCTCCGTATCCGAGCGACGCGCGCGACGATGCAACAACGCGGCGTCGCAGCGTGTATATGTTCCACAAGCGGGTCGTGCCCTATCCGCTGATGCAAGCGTTTGACCGGCCCGACGCCCAGCAGGCTTGCGGCCGCCGCGACCAGACCACCGTCGCGCCGCAGGGACTGGCGCTACTCAACGACGGATTCGTCCGGGCCCGGGCCGCCGATTTTGCCCGGCGTCTGATCGAGACAGCTGGCGACGATACGGCCCTGGTGGACTCGGCCTTTGAGCTGGCGCTGGCCCGCGCACCCAGCGCCGCCGACAAGGCCGCGTCGCTGGCGTTCCTGCGCACTGCGCGCGAGCGGCGGCAGTCGCGTGAGCCCGGCAAGCCCGAGGCCGAAATTCGCCTCGCGGCGGCCACCGACTTTTGCCAGGCGCTATTCAGCCTGAACGAATTCCTCTATATCGACTGACTGTATATCGAGAGACCATGAAAGTCCCGCGCAAATTCCCCTGTGGCCGCGTCGAAAACATCCTGGGCCGCCGCCGCTTTTTGCAGCGCGCCGGGGGCGGCATGGGCATCGTGGCACTGGCGCACCTGCTCAATCAGCAGTCGCTGCTGGCGGGTGAGCCGCAGGCGGCGAAGAGGCCCCCGGCTTTGCCCCCCGCGCACTTTCCCGCCAAGGCGCGGGCGGTGATCTGGCTGTTCATGGAAGGCGCGCCCAGCGCCGTCGATGTCTTCGACCCCAAGCCGGAGCTAGACAAGGCTAGCGGAAAGAAGATCGAGATCGACGTCTTCAACGGCAATCCCGGCCCCCTGATGCGCTCGCCTTTCAAATTCCAGCAGTACGGCGAGTGCGGGGCGTGGGTCTGCGAAAAGTACACGCACGTGGCCAGGCACGTCGACGACCTGGCCATGATCAAGTCGTGCTACAGCGAAGCAGCCGAACATGTCCCGGCCCTTTATCAGATCAACACGGGGATTGCCCGCCCAGGATTTCCTTCCGCCGGCGCGTGGATCACTTATGGCCTGGGGAGCGAGAACCAGAATTTGCCCGGCTACGTCGTCCTGGGGAACACGCAAGGCGTCAAGGGCGGGCCGCTCAACTGGGGCGCCGGCTTTCTCCCCTCCAGCCATCAAGGCACGCTTTTCCGCTCGGAGGGCAACCCCATCCTCAACCTCCAGCGGCCCGAGGGAGTGGCCCGGGACGACCAGCGGGCGCAGCTGGACCTCGTCGCCCGCCTCAACGAGGACCATCTCCGCGAGCATCCCGGCCGGTCCGATCTGGCGGCCCGCATCGAGTCGTTTGAATTGGCGTTCCGCATGCAATCCGAAGCGGCCGCGGTCGTCGATTTGTCGCAGGAATCGGCCCAGACGCGCGCCATGTACGGCATCGACAAGAAAGAGTCCCGCTCGTTCGGCTCCAAGTGCTTGATGGCCCGGCGGCTGGTGGAAAGCGGCGTGCGGTTCGTGCAGGTCTTCAGCGACGGCGAATGGGACGCCCACAGCAACCTGGCCAAGAACCACACCGAGCACTGCGCGGCGACCGACGTGCCGATCGACGGCCTGCTCACCGACCTCAAGCGGCGCGGATTGTGGGAATCGACGCTCGTGATCTGGGGTGGCGAATTCGGACGCATGCCCGTCTCGCAGGGGAGCGACGGCCGCGACCACAATCCGCACGGCTTTTTGACCTGGATGGCCGGCGCCGGAATCAAAGGGGGGGTCAGCTACGGCGAGACCGACGAAATCGGCTACAAGGCGGCCATCGATCGCGTGAGCGTCCACGACCTGCACGCGACGATGCTGCACCTGTTGGGTCTGGACCACAAGCGGCTGACCTATTTCCATAACGGCCGCAGCTTCCGCCTCACCGACGTCGCCGGCAACGTCATCCGCTCGATTCTGGCGTAGCGCCGCCGACGGAATATCGGCCAAATCATGCGCGATAGGTTCGCGCCCTGTCAGCCGGCTACAATCAGGGGCATGGGGCTGTAGCGCCAGGAGCATATTTATGTTGCGGATCTCAATTCGTGAGTTAATGGCTTTCATGCTTGCGGGCGCAATGGCAATCGCCTGGCTTGCGAGCCATAGGCAGCTACAGGCCGCCTTGGTGCGTGAATGCCAGTTCATCGAACAAGCGCACTCTTGGGAAGGCCAATGCAAGAGTCGGGAGAAGGAAATTGACCAGATAAAGAAGGAGTTGGCCGATCGCGGATTAGAAATCAGATATACCTGTGGCTTTATCGGGTCGATTCCGTGTGTTTGCGAAATCTCGCCCAATCAGCCTGTCGAAACTTTGAATGCAAACTGAGCCGTTTCCCAAAGCACTTGCGCCATGCGATACCGCCTCCGAACGCTGCTGATCGTGCTGGCCGTGGGACCGATGATGTTGGCGGGGGCATGGTTCGGTTGGCAACGATACTTGGAGTACAAGAGGCAGCGGGAATTCGATGAGCTTGTCGAGCTTGTTCAGACCATCATTATTGATTCACGCTGGGACGACGCGTCAGTTGACGAAGCCTCACCCCGGCCCTAGATCGCTAGCTGTTCCCTGAAGTCTGGCGACTTCAGCTACATCAGCGCAGCGTGGGGCGCGAGCGGGTCAGAATCGCCAGGCCGAGGACCGTCAACAGGACGCCTTGCACAAGCCACGGCGAAAGAGCCTCGTGGAAGATCAAGACGCCCGCCAGCGCCGCCAAGGCGGCCTGCGCGGCATTGAGGGCATTGACATAGACCACGCTCGTGAGCTGGAGCGACTTGGCCAGCGCGAGAAACGCGAGCGTGTTGCATGCGCCGGCCAGCAGCATGAGCGACAGGTCCTGAGGATTGGTCGCGGCGATTCCCCCGACCCCGATCCGCAGCCAGGCCAGCGTGCCCAGGCTGACGAGTCCGCCGCCGGCGACGATGAACAGCGTCGTCGGCAGCGGCATTCCGCGGAGCACGGCATAGCGGATGACCACGTTCAGCACCGAATAGGCAAAGCCAGCCAGGCACCCGGCGGCTGCACCAGCCGCGACTTGCAGCGGCGCCGCAGCCGAGCGTGTGACCGAGGCGCGGGCGTCTCCCGCCCCGAGCGAGAGGACCGCAATCGCCGCCAGCAGAATGCCCAGCGAAATCGCTGCCCGCACGGTCACCGGCTCGTGCAGAAAGACGCGCCCCAGAATGGCCGCCGACACGATCATCCCGCCCAGCGACAGCGGCACGGTGAGGGCCACGCCGACCTCGCCCAGCGCCCACTGAAACGAGATGTTTCCCACGAGTTGGCCAAACAGCCCCGCCCCCGCGATCGCGAGCGTGATCGGCCAGGCCGGAAAGATCCGCTGGCCGCGGGCGAGCATCACCACCAGCCACGGCGTCATAAAGACGACGGTGGGAACCGCCTTGACTGCCGACACCCAGACCGGGTCGCAGTCCTTGACCGAGCGCAGGAACGAGTTGGCCGCCGTATAGATGGCGGCAGAGGCCAGACCGCAGAGCGTCCCCAGGACGACCGGATCAATCAGCGGGTGGTGCGGCGAGGTGTTGTCGGCAGGCGCGTCAGGCGGTGGCGAGGTCACGGACAGATTCTAAGTGCGGATTGCGGAATGCGGAATGATGGGGCAATTTCAGATTTCAGATTTCAGATTTCAGATTGCAGAGTAGTAAAAGGTCTGAGTTAATGGTCTGCAATCTGAAATCTGAAATCTGAAATTGAATGTCCATCGCCTCCTCCGCGCGCCGCGTCGCCAGGCTGCTGGCGGCCAGCGGCCTCAAGGTGGTGTTTGCCGAAAGCTGCACGGGCGGCCTGGTGAGCGGCGCGCTGACCAGAATCCCGGGCATCTCCGAGCATCATTGCGGCGGCATGGTGGTCTATCGCAATGAGACCAAGATGGCCTACCTGGGCATTCCGCCAGCGGTTCTCGACGGTCCCGGCCCCGTGAGCCGGGAGGTGGCGGAGCTGATGGCCACCAGCATTCTCCAGCGCACGGCCGAGGCGGGCGTCTCGATCGCGGTCACGGGACACCTTGGACCTGGCGCCCCGGCCGGGATGGATGGGCTGGTCTATATTGCCGCCGCGGTCCGCAAGCCGACAGTGCAAGGGGTTTGGAAGCTCCGCTGCCGCCGCACCGACTCGCGCGTCATGCGGCAGCGGTGGGTGGTGGATAAGGCGCTTACTCTGCTGGCGGACACGATCGACGGACTGAAAAGGTAAGCGCACGCCCACGCAAGCGTGGGACGTGGCACCCGAACATCAGTCGTCGACGCAGCACTAATCGCTCACGCCGAGGCAGTGCAGTTTGCCGCCCTGTTTGCCGCTGCCGGTGCGCACATAGAGCCGACCGCCGGAGAGCGCGGGGAGCGCCCGCGAAACCCCCTGAACCAGTTCGCAGGAAGCAAGTTCCTCGTATTTCGCCGAACTCGCTTTCGCAAGGGCCAGCCGGCCGCGTGCGCCGACGATGAGCAGCATGTCTTCCGCGAGAATGACGTTCGCGACGCCGTAGCCCTCCTGGTTCCAGCGGACTTTGCCCGTGGCCGCTTCAACGCATCGCAGCTGGGCCACGCCGACATCCTCGCGGCCATGTGTGCCATAGAGAAAGCCGTTATGCAGAACGGGCGTCGCATATTGGCTGCTGAGCGTATCGTCGTCGCCCCAGATTGTCTTTGCCGTCGCTGAATTAAGCGCGGCACTGGTGGCGGCATTAGGCGCGGCGTCGAGCGCGGCATACCGCGCACCCACCCCGTAGCTCGCCGTGACGAACAGCTTGCCTCCCGAAACCAGCGGCGTCGCGGCATTGACCGTGGGACCGCGCTCGCCAAACGGAAACAGCTTCTGGACGACGCCGCTCGACGGATCGGCCAGCACGCAGTTATAGCGCGTGATGAAAAGGGCCTGCTCCTTTCCGCCCACGCTGACTGCCGCGGGCGAGCTGTAGCTGGCGTCCTCGTCGCTCCCCTTCCACACCGTCTTGCCGCTGGCTGGATCGAGCGCCACGATCCCCGCGCCGCGCCCGCCCACGTTCACCAGCAGCTTGCCGGCCACGAGGATCGGCGTGCTCCCCGCGCCAAAGTATCCCTCGTCGGCCGAGTAATCTGCGTACAGCGAGCGCTCCCAAATTTTCTCGCCCGCCGCCAGCGAAACGCACCGCAAGTCGCCGGCTGCCCCAAAGACGAAGACTTTTTCGTCCGCCACCAGCGGCACGCACCGTGGACCTTCGTCGGGGTCCACCCCGCGGCGATAGGTGGCGGCAAAGCCGGCTTTCCAGAGCGGCTGGCCCGTCTTGGCATTGACGGCCTCGACGATCTCGCTGTCGCCGACACGATGGAACACAATCACTCGCTCGCCGACGACGGCCGGCCCGGCGTAACCGCTGCCGAGTTGGTGCGACCAGAGATGCTTAGGACCACTGGCAGGCCAGGCGGCCGCCAGCTTCTCGCCGGTCGCCTTGCCGCTGCGCTGGGGGCCGAGAATCTGGGGCCAATCGCCGGCCCAGGCACTCGCCGCCGCCAGTAGCGGTAAGCCGCACAACGCCAAGGCCAGGCTCTTTTGACGACTCTGGTGCCGAAACATCGCAGTAGCTCCAAACAGCGAGGGTCGTTGATCCGACAGCCCCGACGCACACTTTAAGGGCGGCTAAATAACCATAAAGACCGAAAATCCATGAGCAGCACGGCTCATCCTAGCATCCGTTGCTGGCCGCAAGTTGCTGTCAGCTATGGGGTTTCGTTGCCAGAATGCGCGCCAGGTAGGTTTGAGGATTGTAACGATTTTTCCTATGATAGAGTTTGGAAACACGGGCCGGGCAGCCGCGACGTATGATCGCACGGCGGGTCGGCTTGGGAACAGAGAACTCTCGAGAGGCACGGATCTTTCGCCGCCCACGGTGAGCGGAGTCTTGCTCGCCAGGAGCCCTTGTTGTGGCACGCCTGTTTCGATTCCTCGAGAAGAAGCGCGGCCGGAGGCGCACCGGCTCAAACCTCGCGGGGAGCGTCGGCGAAGCGGTCTTTTGCGGCACGCTGTTTCTGCTCGGTGTGCTGGCCCTGACCGCACTCGTCGCCGCGCAGGTCGTCCGCTACGACGCGCAGTCGCTCGCGATCGGCGTCGGCTGGTGGCTCGTGTTTCTCGTGCTTTCGTCGTTCGTCGTCATCGGCGGCGTGGGATTGATCCGCACGGCCCTCCGCGTCAGTGCATCGGCCGAGCGGCGCGGGGCAATGGCCCGCCAGGCCTCGGAGCTCGACATCGTCCGTGAAGCGACGCCGCGCCCCAAGAACTATCCGACCGTCCCGTCCTACGACGGCCTGACGAACAGCCCGGGGATCGAGCTCGCCTATCGCTTGCCCCCGTCGTCAACGCCCGGGTGGCGGCTCTTGGCCACAACGCTGTTCACGCTGGCCTGGAACGGCGTTGCGTGCGTCCTCGCCGTGTGGACGGTGCAGGGCCATCTCGCCGGCCAGCCCGATTGGTTCCTGACCGCGTTCCTCGTGCCGTTTCTCGCATTCGGCGTCTGGTCGGTCCGCTACCTGCTTTTGCAAATCTGGCTGCACAACGGCATGGGCCTGACGACCGTGGAGATCAGCGACTGCCCGCTCGTGCCAGGCCGCAACTACCAGGTCGCCATCGCCCAGCACGGCCACATCACCGTCAAATCGCTCGAGCTGTGGCTCGTCTGCGAGGAGGAGGCGACCTACCGCCAGGGAACCGACATCCGCACCGAGGTCCGCCGCGTCTATGAAGAGCGGCTTTGGTCGCACCGCGATTTCCGCATCGAGCCGAGCGAGCCCTTCCAGGCCACCGCGCCGATGCCGATTCCCGCGACCGCCATGCACTCGTTCCATTCGGCCCACAACTCCGTCAACTGGAAGCTGGTCGTGCGGGGCGAGGTCGCCAACTGGCCGGCGTTCGAGCGCGGGTTTTCGATCGTCGTCTATCCGGGCGAGGCCACCCTCCGCGTTGAGGTGAGCGCCAACGTCGCCCGCAGCGCCCTTCGCCCGCAGCTTTCTGTCACCAGCACCCCCACGGGGGCCAGCGCATGAGCGACCGCCCCAGCGACTCCGTCGATCCCCTGCTCAGCATCTGCCTGGCCGGCGCCAAGCAATCGTTCTCGGCTGGCGACGAGCTGGTTTGCGAGTACCAGATCGACGCGATCGACCCGGCCGATATCCAGGCGGTCGAGGTCTCCGTCGTCTGGTACACGGAGGGCAAAGGCGAAGAGGACATGGGCGTGCACTACTTCGAGCGCCGTCTGCCATCGGATGCCGAGGACGGCGACCTGCGGCCGATGCGCCGCCTGCGGACCCGCCTGCCCAACAGCCCGCTCAGCTACGCGGGGGCGATCCTGACGATTCGCTGGTGCATCCGCCTGCGGGTCTTTATGCGGCGGCGCGGCGACTCGGTCATGGAGTATCCCTTCACGCTGGGGGCGGTCCCCCTGCGCGTGCCCGCGGTGGCCTGATGGCGCGCGACTCGAACCCCTTCGCCACCCGCTTCACCCGCCCGGGAGCGGTCGGCTATCTGTTTCCAGCCGGCCTATCGGTTCAGTCGCTCGTGGCCGTGCTCGGCGAAAATCACTGGTGGGGCGAGATCGTCGGCCCGCACGGCAGCGGCAAATCGACCCTCGTGGCCACGCTCGTCCCGGCTCTTCAGGCCGCGGGGCGGAAGGTTGTCCGCTACGTGGTTACTCCCGATGGCGGCGACCGGAAAGAGTGTCTTCTGCCGGCCGGCGCCTATGCCTTTCTGGCGGAGCAGCCGCTGGCCCCAACCACGCAGTTGATCCTTGACGGCTACGAGCGGATTTCCTGGTGGTGGCGGCGGCGGATTCAGGTCCTGTGCCGCAAGCGCGGCGCGGGCTTGCTTGTCACCGCCCATCAGCCGCTTGGTTTGCCGCCGCTGGCCGAAACCGAGCCGACCGAGCAACTGGCCCAAAAAATCGTCCAGCAGCTTCTTTCCAAGGGCGATTCGGTCGTCACGCCAGCCGACGTGACCGCCGCCTTCAAGCAAACCGGCGGCAACCTCCGCGAGACGCTGTTCGCGCTGTTCGACATTTATCAATCCCGCCGCGCACATTCGATCGCTTCGGGGTAACTGGCGAAATCGGACTTGTCCCGACTTATCGCCTCTTGGCTATGGCCAATTTCTTCGATCTTTGAGGAACTCCGCATCTTTGAGCCAATCGTGCAGTTGCCGAAGATTGGCAAGATACTGGTCATCGTGATCGCGGAAAACTTTGCTTCGGTGTAGTTCCTCCTGGTGCGCGATGGCCATTTTGATGTGCTCACACATGATTTGAGGCGGGTCCAACTTTGCGAGAACGTGGGCCCGAATCAAAAGCTCACGGCGGTCCAGTGGCCTACGCAGCGAATCGAAGATTGCTTGTCGCACGCGAGTGCCGCCGATATGGACGAGCGCCTGGGCGGCTTTAAAGTCACTCAGCGGTGAGCCTCCTTCGTCATCAACGCCTTTCAGCGTGAGAAGGTTGTCGCAAAGCGCTGCCAGTGCCCTGGGTTCGCTGGCACCCAGAAACACAAGAAGTTGCGCAGCCCGGTGTGGTTCATCGTCCTCCCGGTTGTATTCGTTGCGGGCGAGTTTTTCAAGCGCTAGCGTTGCCTCCAGCACTCCATTATAGCGCACCCTGGCGAGGCGACCCACATCCTCCTTCTGCGAGAGCGAAAACGAAAATCCCGTTTCGCGCATCAACTGAGCTGATTCGGCCGGGCCGTTCGTGTCCGGAGGCGGCTGACCCAGCGAATCGTTCGCTGCAATACCCAACAAGACGAGCGACCACCCTAGGAGTTGGCAAGCACGATAAGCAGGATTCATCGGACCTTGCTCCTTCGTTTGGGAGACAAAACACTAGGGCCCGCGAGTCAACCCCTGCCGACAACGTGACAGCGAGGTGCACGATAGCCTGGCACGATAACCTCGTGTTGATCGCTTATTCACGCTACGTCGCGATTCAAAATTGGCAAAGTCCAGCACGCGGGCTGACTTCCTGCTACGGATCATTGCCAATGGCTAACTCTCCTGGCTCGAGCCTATTGTGTCCCCCTGCCCGCTGCCATTTTGCCTCCCCAAGGTAGGCGATTGAGATTCGACTAAGCCAAGGCTCCTTGCCTGAGCACTGAGAGCCATCGATGAAGTAAAGATCGTTCGGATTAATAGGAGGAGGGGGAGGAGGAGTAGGATTAGGATTGTACCCAGCGGGACGCTTCCAATCGAAACGAACGCGCATAAACTCGCGAAAGTTAAGATAGCGCCATCTTTGCCAGTACGTTAGCGGCGGAGTTTGCAGGTCAGGTAAGCGCGGGTCATCCACCACGAACATGTGCCCGCCCTCCAACACGGCCGGGCTTTCATCCGTGTTGTCTTTATCATCATTGCCCACCTCCCACAACTGAGGCCACGGAACTGTTTCCTTCGGCATCGGGACGAGTTCTTCGGGGGTCTGCGTCCAATCTTTCAACTCCTTTTGTCGGGTGATGTCAAATTTGACTCTGGACAAGACAGTGGAAACATCCGTTGGCGTGACCGTGAATCGCATCGCCATTACATTACGGATGACTTGATCGGTACTCCCAGTCATGAGCATCGGACCACGTTTTCCCGTGCCCCCGTATGCTTCGACGTCATTTTGTAGCTTCTGGTCCATCTGCGTCCGCCAAATTGTGCCGGCGAGGGCGTCCCAGTTCGTATCCGAGAATATCTCGGCCGTCGTCCATGCCCAAACACCAGTTGCTTTCACTACGTCCGGCTCGTGCGTCCCATGAAATAGCGTTAGCGAAATATCTGCAACTTCGTCGCTCGGCGTGAGGATCTCGACCCACACCTCTTTTTTATCGCCTGCACCCCATACATCCCACGTGGCATTTCCTGTGGTTACGTTGTATTCGGGCAGCGGAATCTTCTTCAGCTCATCTTTCCACAATTGGGCCTTTGCTGGTGCGTTCACTAGCACCGTAACGGGAGTGCCGGGGAAATAGGGATCGGGCTTCTTGATGATGAGCTTCATTAGGTCGACTTCGTTGCGGCCATGCCGATCGGCACCAGTGCGAGTCTCTTCAACGCCATTGGGGTCCGTGTTATCGGTGTGGCCGTCGGCGTCGGTATCATTCATATTTGCAACCGTCACGGCACCCGTCTTATCTTCATCTGGAGGTAAGACCTCCTTTTTCGTTTGGCCGTCATGGATGATGAGATCTAACTCGCCATCCGGTTCAATCGCGGTGAACACGACTGTGTCGCCGTCCACGATGAACTCGCTGGGGCTGAGGAGGCGGAGGGACAGGGTAATGGGGCCGGGGACGCGGGCTTCGAGGTAGAGCGTCTTGGTTAAGGCGCTGGCGGCGGGCCACTTGGCGGCCAGGCCATTGACCGTTTGTACGAAGGGGATCAGGTTCTGCTTGTTGGGTGAGTCGTAAATGGCGATGCCGCCCGGAACGATGAGGCCGGTGAGCGGGTCGATCGCATACGAAGGGGCCGCATACAGCGCGACCCACCAGCCGACATAGTTATTGGCTTCCGGGCGATTGGCGGGAGTCCAGCGGAGTTTGAACTCTTCCAAGTCGTTCTCGTTGTTCACGGGCGTGACTTCGTTGAGCGCCATGTCGACGATGTTGTTCTCGTTGTCATCGTCGGCGTTCACGCCGACATAAGCTCCCGGGAAAGACTCTTCAATCGGATCGTCGGCCTCATTGATCTCGCCGCTGTTGTCGGCGTCGTTGTCGAGGTCGAGGAGGTACATCGGCGCGCTGCCGGTCCAGGTGTAGCTCCCCAGGTCGTCGTCCTCGGCCGTGACGGTCACCTGGTATGTTTGGCCGGTCGGCGGGTACGAATGACGGAGCGTGATTTGCGAGTTCAGGGCGAGGCCGCTTTGGATCTGGGGATCGCCGCCGTCCCCCCAGTTGACCGTCAGCTTTGGCAAGTCCGTGATGCCTGTGTCGGCCAGCAGTGCCGTCAGCTCGAACTGGCGGCCGCCGAGCGGACCCATATATCCATAGAGGTCGAACGTGCCGGTCGGCGCGATGTTGTGGATCGTCGCCGTCGAAGCGGCATTCAACTGCACGCCGGTGACCGTGGCGGTCATCGAGATGGCGGCCACGTCGCTGGCCGTGCCGTTGCCGGGGCTGAGGCCGTCGTCGTAGTACTTGTTGGCAATGGAGAACGAGCCGTCGCTATTGGTGACGAAGCTTGCGCCGCTGCCTGCCATCGTGGCGAAGCCGCCCCAGTTGATCGAGGCCTGGACGGTGTAGGCCGCCGGCGGCGTGATCCGGCCCGTGAGACTGAACGACTCTCCTTCGTCGAGGTCGCCGACCGGATCGAGCGTGAGTGAGCCGGGCGGCGGCCCTTGCGGCGGAGGGCCTGATTCATTGATGGTGACCGTGGCGGCGCCGGGGCCGATCGTCGCGTCGCCGGTGACGCCCGTGAGCTGGAGGCTGAACGTTTCGCCCGAGTCGTACACGCCGTCGGCGATCGTGTTGACGTTGAGCGACACCATGGGCGAGGTGGGCGAAAGAAAGACCGAGCCCGAGAGGCCGGTGTAGTCGGCCCCTTCCGCGGCGGTGCCGGCGACCGTCTGGTAATAGGCAGTGACGCCGCCCGCGGGCAGGTTCGATCCCTGAATGCCGAAGCTGGCCTGGCTCCCTTCGGTGACCGAGGTGCTGCCGAAGACGCTGACCGAGCCGGTGGGACAATCGCGGCGTTCGAGCCATTCCAGGCGGAGGGGGGTGAAGAATTGGCGGCGGGAGGAGCGGCGGACGGCACTGCTGGGCAAGCCAGCAGTGGCACGCGGAACGCCACGGAGGGCGTTCCCTACAGCGCGATCCGCGTCAAATTGGGAGGGGGGGCGAGATAGGCAGCAGCGGTTTGCCAGAGGCGCAAGAGGCGGCGAAGCATCGCGGACTCCGTGGTGCGAAGAGAGGATTGCCCCAGCGGGAAAGCGGAGGCAGTTTATCGCACCGAAAAGGAAATACAACCCAGCGCGAGGGGTGATTTTGAGGAATTCCTTGCAGGCGTGACAACCTATGTCATTGACTTGCATACGGCTCAGGTGGGCCGTGCCTCCCGGCCATGCTTTCGGGGGCCCGACTACTACCGGTGGTAGGTTGAAGTGTATGGACATACAATATGTAGTGGTTGTGTTGACAGTAGTCGGTCGGAACGATAGATTATGAGGTGGAGTTCACGGCATTTCACCGCCGGGCTTGCCCCCGGCGGGAAACTGACTGGCAGCTAGTGGCGATTCTCCCCGCGCGCCCTCGCATCGCTTTCCGCCGCCTGCGGCGGCGGAAAGCGATGCGAAAACGTTGCGGGGGCTCGTGTGTAGCCGCCAGTTGCTCTCCCACCAGGACGAGCCCGGTGGAAAGCCCGTTGCCAAATCCGCGTTGTCCGCGCAATCCGTGGCGGTGCCTCCGGCGTTTGCGAGACAGGATCAATCTGGGTCGCGATTAAACTTTTAAAATGGCGGCGCGACACGTCAAATTCAGAAGTGATTGGTGGGAAACGGGTTACGGAGTTTAATGGGCGGAATTTGGAATGGTTTTTTGGCAAATGTTTAATCGGCGGAGGGTCGGAGGGCGGAGGTCGGCGGTCAGAAAACCCTCACCCTAGCCCTCTCCCAGTGGGAGAGGGGATTGCAGACTAGACCTGATAGACGCCCAGGCGGTAGGGCTCGTCGGCGGCGTGGCGGGTGGCGATGGCGAGGGATTCGATCAGGATGTCGCGCGTTTGGTGCGGGTCGAGGATGGCATCGACCCAGAGCCGCGCGGCGGCATAGCGGACGTCGGTTTGCCGCTCGTAATCGGCGGCAACTTGCTCGCGGAGCTGGTCGAGCTCGGCGGCGTCGGGATCGCGGCCCTGCTTTTTGAGGCTGGCGACCATCACGTCCAGCAGCGTGCCGGTGGCCTGGGCCGGGCCCATCACGGCGCAGCGGGCTGTCGGCCAGGCGTAGATGAACCGCGGGTCGAACGCCTTGCCGCACAGGGCGTAGTTGCCCGCGCCGTACGAGCCGCCGGTGATCAGCGTGATTTTGGGGACGCGGCTGTTGCTGACGGCGCTGACGAGCTTGGCGCCGGCTTTGATGATGCCGGAGCGCTCGCTGTCGCGGCCGACCATGAAGCCGTTGACATCCTGAAGGAAGAGGAGCGGGAGCCAATCCTGGTTGCAGTTCATGACGAAGCGGGCGGCTTTGTCGGCGGAATCGACGTAGAGGACGCTGGCGAACTGGAATTCGCCGCGGGCCGAGCGGACGCGGTGCCGCTGGTTGGCGACGATGCCGATCGGAAAGCCGCCCAGGCGGGCGGTGCCGCAAACGAGGGTCTGGCCGAACTCGGCCTTGTACTCGTCGAACGAGCCGGCATCGACCAGGCAAGCGAGGACGTCGCGGACTTCGTAGGTGGACCGCGGATCGGGATCGACCAGATCGTAAAGATCGGACGCGGGGCGGGCCGGGTCGGCGGAGGCTTTGCGGGTGAAAGGAGGGGCAGGATGAGCATCGTCGGGGCGAGCGAGTTCGATCAAGCGGCGCAGGCGGGCCAGGCACGAGGGGTCGTCTTGTTCGTGGTAGTCGATGGTGCCGCTGATCGAAGCGTGCATCGCCGCGCCGCCGAGGTCCTCGTGAGAGACTTCCTGGCCGATGGCGCTTTTGACAAGCGCCGGGCCGGCGAGATACAGGCCCGAGCCCTCGGTCATGAGCAGCTTGTCGCAGAGGACGGGCAGGTAGCCGCCGCCGGCGACGCAGTTGCCCATGATGGCGGCGTATTGCGGAACGCCCGCGGCGCTGAGGACGGCGTTGTTGCGGAAGATGCGGCCGAAGTCGTCCTCGTCGGGAAACGTGTCTTCCTGGAGCGGCAGGAAGATGCCGGCGGAATCGACCAGATAAACGAGCGGGAGGCGGTTGGTAAAGGCGATCCGCTGGGCGCGGAGCACTTTTTTCGCGGTCATCGGGAAGAAAGCGCCGGCTTTGACCGTGGCGTCGTTGGCCACGAGCATGTGCCGCCGGCCTTGGATCGTGCCGACGGCGGTGACAACGCCCGCGGCCGGCGCGCCGCCCCAGTCGGCATACATGTCATGAGCGGCCCAGAGGCCAAGCTCCACAAGCGGGGCGCCGGGATCGACGAGCCTGGCGAGGCGCTCGCGGGCCGTGAGCCGGCCTTTTGTATGCTGCCGCTCGATCGCTGCCGGGCCTCCGCCGAGGCGGATTTTGTCCTCGTCCGCACTCAGGCCGGCAATCCTTGCGGCGAGCGAATCAGGTACGGCAGCGGACGGATGGCTCATCTTCGGATTGTTTCTCAATTTGAGAGGCTGGCACGTCTCAGGCTGAGACAAAAAGCGTGTTTGGGCCGTCCGATAAAGCAAATCACAAGTGTTCGCGGTCGTCGTAAGTCTTGCAGGAATTCTACCTTGCGGCTCGCCGCGGGTCAGGATGCTGGCATTGGCACACCGGTTGCTTTCTGAATCGGCCGGTAACAGACACGGGGCAAGCACGCTGGGACGCATAAGCGAAGTCGCTTCGCGAACTCGAAACGAATGAGAGGGTGTAAAGATGAGAAAGCTCTTTTTGATCGGGACGGTGATGGCGAGCGTGCTGGCGGTTGCCGGCGTTGCCTCGGCACAAAGCTCGGGTGGGGTCGTCACGTCGATCGACGGCGTGAGCGGATTTGCGCCCGGCGGTTACGGTTATGGGGGCGGTTATCACGCCTCGACCGAAGCCGAGGGCGCATTTCGCGGCCTGGCGGACTTCACGCGATCGGTCGGCGAGAACCGCTATATGACTTCGCTGGCGGCGATCAACGGGCAGGAAGCGTGGTCGCGGGCCATCGACAATAAGAAGAAGGCCGTCGAGACCTATTTTGAAATCAAGCAGATCAACCGGGCCGCTCGCGAAGCCGCTCGGCCACAGCCGCTGACCTTCACGCAGTACGCCAAGCTGGCCAAGCAAGAGGCGCCAGAGCGGCTGAACGACGTGGACTACAACCGCGTGATGGGCCGCCTGAACTGGCCGGCCGTGCTGGCGAGCGACGACTTCGCCGCCGAGCGGGCCGCCTTGAACCAGGTGTTCGTCGGCCGCACGGCCCAGGACGTGGGCGTGAGCACGAACTTCCACCGCGATGTCCGCGAGCTGACGGCCGCGATGCAGGTGAAGCTGCGGAACCGGCTGGAGACGATGAGCCCGATGGAATACATCGCGGCCAAGAACTTCCTGACCAGCGTGGCCTATGAATCGCAGCAGCCGCTGGTGACCTCGGCCCTGGCGGTGAACAACTAAGCGAACGGCGAACCCCAAAGTGAGTGCGACGGCCAGCGCAGAGCACGACGAAACAGGAGCAGCACAGCCGGGCTAGTGATGGTGAACACGAATGCCCGCTGGACAGATTGACGAGCCCTGTCCAGCGAGATGTCCGGCTGTGCTGCTCGTTTTCAAACACTCGCCCGAGAGGGAACTGAAGAAAGGGGTCGGGAGTCTTTGGCCGGAGAAACACTTGCAACATTGACAACCAGTTTCGGCCAAAGACTCCCAACCCCTGCCGCGGCGACAAACGAATAACGAGGGTGGTCCAAGGCAAATGCCCCAATTCACGCCTTGACCACCCTCAACTTACACCCGCTCGAGGGCGCGGTGGGCAAGTATGCCTGCCGCGTCCTTTTTTGTTGCGCATAGGGAATCCTAATCTTACTCTTAATCTTAATCTTAATCCTCTTCCTCATCCTGCTCTTGCTCCTTCGCTTGCTCGCGATTGACGGGACAGGAGAAAGAGCATGAGAAAGAGTACGATTATGAAGAGGATTAAGATTAAGAGTAAGATTAGGATCGGAATCCCCAAGGCTCGTGGACACTGCAAATAGAACCCATCGCACCCTCCTCCTCGCCCTGCTCGTCGAAGGTGGACTGGGCGTCGTGGCCTTCGCCATCGGCTGGCTGGTCGGGCATTGGCCCGCGGTCGGCATGGGCTGGGCCTCGCCCGCGGCGGGCGAACAGCTGCGGGCCGTCGGGCTGGGCGTCGTCGCCACGCTGCCGCCGCTTGTGGCGCTGGCCATCATCGACCGCATTCCTATCGCGCCGCTCGACCGCGTCCGCCAGATCGCCGAGCAAGCGATCCGCGAAATGTTCCCCCAGCCGCGGCTGTGGCAGCTCGCCCTCGTCGCCGCGACGGCCGGCTTGGGCGAGGAACTGCTGTTCCGCGGCCTGGTGCAAGCAGGGCTGGCCCGGCTGATCGGCGGCACGGCCGGGGTGTGGATCGCCCTGGTCGCCGCCGCCCTGTTGTTCGGCATATTTCATTGGCTCAGCACGACTTACGCCCTGCTCGCGGCCCTGGCTGGGCTTTATTTCGGCTGGCTTTTGATTGCCACCGGCAGCCTTTGGCCGCCGATCGTGGCCCACGCCCTTTATGATTTTGTCGCACTTTGGTACCTCCTGCGGCCGAACAAAATGTTAGGATTACGGGTATAGAGACTGGCCGCGCGCGGTTGTATGAAAGCAGGCCGCCGGCGGCCATTTCGCAAGATGCCCTACCGCCGCACTATGCCTTATCGCAGGACAGTGTTTGTCTCCGACCTGCACCTCTTCTCGGGGCGTTCGCTCGCGCCGCGCCATGAAGCCGCCTTGCACGAAGCCGCCGCCAACAGCCGCGTCTTTGTGCTGGGGGGCGACATTTTCGATTTCCGCTGGTCCACGCTCGGCTCGTCGGAAGTGACCGTGCCGCAAGCGATCCGCTGGCTCGACGGGCTGGTGGGGAGCCATCCGCGGTGCGACTTCCACTTCGTCCTGGGCAATCACGACTGCAACCGCCGCTTCGTCGCCGCCCTCGAGACGTATTGTCAATCGCGGTCCAACCTGGTGGCCCATCCCTATTACTTCCGCCTGGGCGGCAACATCTTCCTGCACGGCGACGCGGCCGACCGTCCCCGGATGGACACGCAGATGTTGCACCGCCGCCGCCAGCGGTGGGCCCGCGACGAGCATCGCGGCAGAATCCGCCACGCCCTTTACGACCTGGCCGTGCAGGCCCATTTGCACCGCGTCGTCGGACGCGTCGTCCACCCCCAGCGCCGCGTCGCACGGCGGATCGCCGGCTACCTGACGCGCATCGGCCACGGCCCGGGCACGGGGGTGGCCGATGTCTATTTCGGCCACACGCACCAGGCCCTCGCAGGTTACCGCCATGCGGGCCTGCGATTCCACAACGGCGGCGCCCCGCTGCCGGGCCTCGACTTTCGGATTATCGAAGTCGAGTAAGAGCGGCAATTCCGCGTCTTTAGCCGGGAGCAAACCTGCTCCCGGAAGGCGAGCGGGGGGCGTCAGCCCCCTGAGGCCATCCACGTCGCGAGGACGACGACGAAGGTCACCGCTGCACGCGGCCCGTCGCGTTGCCTTGCATCAGAGCCAGGACTTCCTCGCGCGTGACGTAGCTGAAGTCGCCGTGGATCGAGTGCTTGAGGCAGCTTGCCGCGGCGGCAAAGGCGATCGTGCGGTCAGGGCTGGAAAGGTCGGGCGTGTTCAGGGCAGAGAGCAGCCCCGCGGCGAAGGAGTCGCCCGCGCCGACCCGATCGACGATGTCGCGGATTTCATAAGGAGAATATTCGCCAGCGGCATCGAGCGGAGCCAGATAGGAGCGATCTTTCTTGGCATCGTAGAGCAAGGCGCCCCAGTTGTTGTGGTCGGCTGATATGCTCTCGCGGAGCGTGATCGCCACACGGCGGACACTGGGAAATCGCCGGGTGATCTGGCGAGCTACGTCGGTGTAGGCAGCCGCGTCGATCCGCCCGGCTGCCACGTCGGTCCCCGCGGCATGAATATCGAGCACGTCAGCCGCGTCTTCCTCGTTGGCGATCACGAGGTCCACGTGCGGCAACAGCTCCCCCATGCACTCGCGGGCCAGGGCCTTGGCCGCCGTGCCCGGCCGCCAGGTCCAGAGCTTCTTGCGGAAATTGAGATCGCACGAGACGCTGGCCCCGGCTGCTTGGGCCGCCTTCACCAGGGCCAGATTCGCCCGGCAAGCGGGCTCGCTGATCGCCGGCGTGATGCCGGTCACGTGCAGCCAGGTCACGCCGGTCAGGGCCTTGGCAAAGTCGTATTCGTCGCTCTCCGCCAGGCTGACCGCGCTGCCCGCGCGGTCGTAAACGACGGTCGAGCCGCGCTGGTTGGCTCCGGCCTCGACGAAATACAGCCCCAGCCGCCCTTCCTTCCGCCAGAGGACGTGGTCGCAATCGACACCCAGGCCCCGCAGCGTGCCAGCGACTGCTTCGGCGATGGGCGTTTTTGGCAGGGCCGTCAGATAGCGGGCCTTGTGTCCGAGCATGGCCAGCGACGCGCAGACATTGGCTTCGCCGCCGCCCCAGGTGACGTTGACGCTGCCCGGCAGCGCCTGCCGCCAGCGCAGCGGCCCGGGGGGCGCGATGCGAGCCATGATTTCGCCGAAAGCCAGGAACATGCGGACAGCTTATTCCGCAGCCGCCGCGGGCGGTACGGGGGGCGACGGCGGATACGCCAGCATGATCTGGCGGGTCAGGGCGCCGTCGCCGATCGGCGCTCCTGGCCACTTGTCGGCTGCCTTGAGCTTGCCGCCAAGCTCCTCCGGCAGGTAGTTGGCCTGGAGCTCGATGCCGCGGCCGTCGCCCGTGTCGTCGAGGAGCGAGTGCTCGGTCGCCAGCAGCATGTTCGGCAAGTACTCCTTGGCCGTCTCGCGGGCCGTCCAGAGATAGACGTCCAGAAGCGACAGATGCCAGTCGCGATCGACGTCGAGATCGCCGTACGGCGGCGGCGTGGGGCCCAGGGCCATGGCCAGCTTGTGCGGGAAGAACGTCTCGTTCACTTCCAGGTCGGGCTCGGTCGCGGTGATCACGATGCGGCCCGGCTGGCCGAGGGCCTTCTGATAGAAGCCGCTGGTGGACGTGGTGATGAAGAAGACCTGCTCGCGGCAGCGAACGTTGGAGAACAGCTTGGCAAATTCGATCTGGTTGAGGTCGGGGCCGGCCACGTTCAGCCAGCTATAGCGGCCGTCGTAGTGCGTGTGGCCGAGGACCAAG